>JASJBX010000089.1 GCA_030066295.1 Crocosphaera sp. | reverse complement strand
TTTACCGTTGTGATGATAGCAGGGATCTTTCAAATTATTCTCGGTTCTTTGAAACTGGGTAAATATATTACTCTAATGCCCTATACCGTCATTTCTGGCTTTATGTCAGGTATTGGGTTAATTCTGATTATCCTACAATTTGGACCCTTATTAGGGACTTCTAACCCCAAAGGGGGGGTTATTGCTGCGCTGAAAAATGTTCCCATTGTCATACAGTCTATCAATCCCAATATAGGTGAAGTGATATTAGGAGTGTTAACAGTAGCAGTCTTATTCTTAATGCCCTCCAAATTGAAGAAATATGTACCTCCTCAGTTAGTAGCTTTGATTGGATGTACCTTAGTTTCTATTTTCTTCTTCTCTGGAGCTAATATTAAAACTATCCCTGAGTTTAGCACGGGATTGCCTTCTTTAGTGATGCCCACCTTTACCCTAGAACAAGTCAACGTGATGATTATCGATGGCTTAGTCTTAGGGATGTTAGGTTGTATTGATGCCCTGTTAACCGCTGTTATTGCTGATAGTTTAACCCAAACCCAACATAATTCTGATAAGGAATTAATCGGTCAAGGGATTGGTAACGTAGTGTCTGGTTTATGCGGTGGTTTACCGGGTGCGGGTGCGACTATGGGAACCGTCGTCAATATTCAAGCTGGGGGGCGCACTGCCGTATCCGGTTTATCTCGTGCGTTAATCTTGTTAGTTGTGGTGCTTTGGGCTGCTCCTTTAACCCAAAATATCCCTCTAGCGGTGTTAGCCGGTATTGCTTTTAAGGTCGGTATCGATATTATTGACTGGAAATTTCTCAGACGCGCTCATACCCTGTCTTGGAAAGCAGCAGCCATCATGTACGGCGTAATGTTGCTGACGGTATTCTACGACTTAATTACTGCTGTTGGGTTAGGAGTATTTGTTGCTAATGTTTTAACCATTCAAAAATTAGCCAATATTCAAGCCGATCGGGTTAAGGCCATTGACCATCCCGAAGACGATCGCCTCGCTACCCAAGAAGCCAAGCACTTGATGAAAGAAGCCAAGGGACGTATCCTATTACTTGACTTAGCCGGTCCGATGAGTTTTGGTGCGTCTAAAGCCATTACCCAACGTCAGAATATCGTAGATAACTACAAAATGTTGGTGATCGACTTAACCCATGTTCCTTTATTGGGTGTAACCGCTACTTTAGCCCTTGAAAAAACCATTGACGATGCTTATGCCAAAGGCTTAGAGGTATTTATCGTCGGTGGGGAAGGAAAAATCAAGGAAAGACTGCAAAAATTCAATATTTTAGACCGGGTTCCCCACCAAAACCGTGTTAAAACCCGTGTTGCAGCGTTACAGTTAGCGGTTGCCAGTCTCAACGGATACACCATTGAGCAGTTTAGAAAAGAAATGAGTGTTAATGACGCTCATTTCCCCGAAGATAAAAGTAACCCATCGAACGGGGTTACTTACAGCGATCGCCTTTCTTAAGTGGAGACGGTAGGAGGTGCGAGTCAATACATCTAACGGCCTCCCCCTCTCCCACTCTTTCCTAAAAAGTTTGTCCATTTAGTCAAAAATTATGATTCTTAGTCCACCCATTCCACTGTTAGCAACAGAAACAACGGCCAATCTTGGCCCAATGATTTTAGCCGGTGTTTTACTGAGTTTAATTGTTATTTATCTCGCCAGTAAATTAGGCGGGGAAATCTCGCGTTCTCTTAACTTACCTCCCGTTTTAGGGGAGTTAGTCGGCGGTGTGGTTGTGGGTGCTTCTGCCCTACACTTATTAGTCTTCCCCGAAAGTGGTGCCACTGCTAGTGACTCGGTGTTAATGAGTGCCTTACAATTGGTGGGTGGTTTGACCCCTGAAGCCCTACCAGAAGTGTTTAGTACCCAAAGTGAGGTTATTTCTGTTTTAGCAGAAATTGGGGTGATCATCCTACTGTTTGAAATTGGTCTAGAATCAGACATTAGAGAGTTAAAGGAAGTGGGTTATCAAGCTGCTATTGTAGCGGTTGTGGGTGTAGTTGCTCCCTTTACGGCTGGTACAGTAGGCTTGATGTTATTGTTTAATGTGCCGACGATTCCTGCTATTTTTGCCGGTGCAGCTTTAACAGCCACCAGTATCGGGATCACTTCCAAAGTCTTGTCAGAGTTAGGCTATTTGAAATCAAAAGAAGGACAAATCATCGTCGGTGCTGCGGTTATTGATGATGTGTTAGGAATTATCGTTTTAGCGGTAGTGGCGAGTTTAGCCAAAACTGGAACCGTTGATGTGGTTAATGTCATCTATTTGATTGTTAGTGCTACCGTCTTTTTACTGGGTTCTATTTTCTTAGGAAAATTCTTTAATAAGTCTTTTGTTGCCATTTCTGAATTATTACAAACCCGTGGGAAGTTAGTGATTCCTGCTTTGATTTTTGCTTTCTTCATGGCATTTTTAGCTAATGTGATTCAGCTAGAAGCCATTTTAGGGGCGTTTGCTGCTGGTTTAGTTTTAGATGAAACCGATAAACGCAAAGAATTGGATCAACAAGTGATTCCCATTGCTGACATTTTGGTTCCCGTTTTCTTCGTCAGTGTCGGAGCCAAAGTGAATTTAGGGGTACTGAATCCCTTTGTAGCTGAAAATAGAGAAGGTTTAATCATTGCTACCTTTTTAATTATTGTCGCTATTATCGGTAAATTAATTACTGGATGGACGATTACAGGACAAGAAAAAATCAACCGTTTAGCCATTGGATTTGGTATGATTCCTCGGGGTGAAGTTGGCTTAGTCTTTGCTGGTATTGGTTCAGCCAGTGGTGTATTGAGTCAATCTTTAGAAGCAGCAATCATTGTGATGGTAATTCTCACAACTTTTCTGGCACCTCCTTTATTACGGTTTGCCTTTAAAGAATCGGCAGAAACAGCCGAAAAATTGCCGAATGCAGATGTAGCTAACTAAAGCTAGAAAAGGGACAAAAGATAAGACAGTTTTAGTTTTGTCCCTTTTCACCACTCCAAAGGCTCAAAAGTAATCATGGTAAAAGCACTAAAAATGGTAAAAAGAAACCCGTCAAAAAACAGGTTTAAAAATCTCGTAGTCAAGGCCATAAAATTATTAAAGGATGATAATTTTATGGTCGGTATTCATTTCGTTGAGAATGCGGTTTCTAAGGTTTTATCTATTGCTTTAGTGATTGTCATTGGTGTTTCTTTATTTGATTTATCTTTAGTGTTGGCACGAGATTTATTTTCTGCTGAGCCGGTGGGTTTTTTTAATAAGACTTTAATCGAAATTTTTGGTCTATTTTTGAACATATTAATTGCCTTAGAGCTTTTAGAGAATATCACAGCTTATCTGAGAAAACATATTGTTCAAGTTGAATTAGTTGTGGTGACTGCATTAATCGCAGTAGCCAGAAAAATTATTATTTTTGACCCTTCAAAATATGCTAAAAATGATTTAATTGCCCTCGCTTTTGCTTGTCTAGCTTTAGCAGCGAGTTATGCTATTATTCGTTTTATTAATCATAAATCTAACTAAAAAATCCATAGTCCTCAATATTACTATTATGTTAGAAGCCTTTATTTTTGCAACAATTTTATTTGGTTTTTTTGGCATCATTTTCAAAGAAAATTTAATGATGAAAATTATTGCTATGGATGTGATGAGTACAGGGGTGATTGCTTATTATGTAATTGTTTCATCCAGAAATGGTCTAGTTACTCCTATTTTAAACGATACCACCAAGAATAATTATGCCGATCCTGTTCCTCAAGCCGTCATTTTAACCGCTATTGTTATCGGTTTTTCTATTCAAGCTTTAATGCTAGTAGGGGCGATGAAGTTAGCCCAAAATAATCCCACTTTGGAAACTAAAGAAATAGAAAAAAACAATAGTCCTGCTAAAAATTAGTAGTAATCACCAATTTTATCTTTATATTTTAACAATAATGCCTCATGAAAGCTCTGACAATTATTTGGATCGCCTTACCTTTATTCATCGGGTTTAGTATTTACCTACTGCCAAAAATAGCTCGCTACCTTGCCTTAGGAGTCTCTATTTTTTCTTTGGGTTATGCACTAACAGTATTTAATTTAGACTCATCTTTAGAGCTTAATTTACTGGATAGTTTTGGTGTTATTCTATTAATTGATGATTTAAGTAGCTTTTTTATTCTTACCAATGCTTTAGTTACTTTAGCTGTACTTTTCTATTGCTGGCAAACTGACAAAACTGCCTTTTTTTATACGCAAATCATTATCCTACACGGAAGCGTTAATGCTGCTTTTATTTGTGCTGACTTTATCAGTTTATATGTCGCTTTAGAAGTGATTAGTATTGCTGCATTTCTACTCATTTCCTATTCGAGAAGCGATCGCTCTATTTGGGTGGGGTTGCGTTACCTATTCGTCAGTAACATCGCCATGTTATTTTACTTGGTGGGAGCCGTATTAGTCTATCAGTCTCATCATTCCTTTGGCTTTGCTGGGTTGAAAGGATCACCCCCAGAAGCGATCGCCCTTATTTTTCTGGGACTCTTAGCCAAAGGCGGTATATTTGTATCAGGTTTGTGGCTACCTTTAACCCATTCTGAGTCAGAAACCCCTGTTTCTGCTATGTTATCGGGGGTTGTTGTCAAAGCGGGGGTTTATCCACTCATTCGCTGCGCTTTGATGGTAAGTGAAGTTGATCCCGTTGTTCGCTTTTTTGGGGTGGGGACAGCGTTATTAGGGGTGAGTTACGCTGTGTTTGAGAAAGACAGTAAACGGATGTTAGCCTTTCATACTGTTTCCCAGATAGGCTTTATTTTAGCAGCCCCAGAGGTAGGAGGATTTTATGCTTTAACCCATGGGTTAGTCAAGTCTGCTTTATTTCTAATAGCTGGAGTGTTACCTAGTCGTAACTTTAAAGAATTAAAACATCTACCCATTAATACAACTATTTGGATCGCTTTAGTAATGGCTAGTTTTTCTATTTCGGGGTTTCCTTTACTATCAGGGTTCGGCGCAAAAGTTTTGACCATGAAAAGTCTTTTACCTTGGCAAGTGATTGCCATGAATATTGCTGCTTTGGGAACAGCCATCTCTTTTGCTAAATTTATCTTTTTACCCCACGCAAAAACAGGAGATGGTAAAGTCAAGTTAGGGTTTTGGGGTGCTATGATTCTCTTACTCGGTGGGTTAATTATTGCTAATGGCATTTATTATGAAGCTTATAGCCTTAATAATATTATTAAACCTTTAATTACGATTTTCTTGGGATGGTTAGCTTATCTTTTTGTTTTCCAGAAAATAAGTATAAAATTATCCCGTTCCCCTGAAGAATTTGAGCATTTAGTTGGTGCTATGATTTTAGTGTTAATGTTTCTATTCACCCTCGTATTATCTCCAGGTATTAGGGGAGTGATAGGATAAAATAGATAACCAATGAAAAGGTTTTGACCCATAAATGTGTATTGACTATTATGATCTCTTATTTAGACTTACTGTTAAAATTAACTATCTGGTTCCTATTAACCTCTGATCTGAGTTTACCTAATATTGTGATTGGCTTTGTTATTTGTGTATTGTTGCCTCGCCGACTCACTTCTCCAGGAAAAATAAAAGACTGGTTTCGAGCATTAATAGAGGTTTTAATTGCTATTCCCCAAGCTTATTTTGAAGCCATAGAAATCATGTTATTCCCCCATAAAAGAGAAGGAATAAAAATGGAACAGGTCAAACCTAGAAGAACACCAGGATTAATTTTTTTAGACATTTTTATTATCACCTTTACTCCAAAAACAATTGTGCTAAAATATCATGAAGAAGGATTATATGAAGTTCATCGCATTAAACGGGGTAAAAAGTCATGAATACGGTTCTCATTATTATGATTTTAGCTTTATTAATCCCTATGTATGAGGCTTGGCAGGATAACGACATTTGGCAAAAAATGTTAGCTTTTGCGAGTATCGCCACTAAAACATCAGTGATGATTTTGGTCATTTCTGTCTTGCGAGATGATTGGATGATCGGAGTTGTAGGGGTTCTTATTTTGAGTTTAGGGAATGCTTCCTTAATGTTATTGGCACAGATTTTAAAACGAATTAAAATCGCAGAAAATTAACAGACACTATGATAATATAGTAAAACTATGATTAATTACTTAAGTTATTTTTGTATTCTTGTTGGTTTGGTCTTCTGGTTTTGGGGAACCTTCCCGCTAGTCGGTGATCGCTCGGTTTTATATAAACTCCATAGCCTTTCTGTTGCTGATACATTAGGCTCAATGAGTATCATTTTTGGACTCTTTTTAAAGATACCTAATGAATGGCCTTTACTCATTTTGGCTATTATTTCGCTTGCCATTTGGAACACAGTATTAGGTTATGTTTTAGCTTACTGTTCCAGCAGTGAAGACAATCAATAACCCTTATTTTTTAGAAAATGAATGACCTTTATCTCTATATCATTACAGCCTTATTACCCCTATCTGCCGCTTTAACTGTTTTACAAGTGAACCCTTACCACGCCCTAGTGATTCGAGGCATTTTAGGAGCAGTTGCGGCCTTAGTTTATGCCATGTTTGGGGCTGCAGACGTAGCGTTAACCGAGGCATTAGTGGGGACAATGTTAGCCATTACCCTTTATGGGGTAGCGGTTCGTTCATCCCTGGTAATGCGTTTAGGAATCATAGCTAATGAAAGCAAAAAACAAGATCAGTTTAAACAATTAATAGATAAAATAAAAACAATTTTGAATAAATATCATCTACGGTTAGAACTGATTTCTTATGAAGACGAAAAAGAACTACATCAGGCGTTGAAAGAACAAGAAATTCATGGAACTTGTGAGACAAACTTAGATAATAATTATTCTTATCACACAGTCACGAGAATTCAACGAATTTATGAAATTCTGAAACCGGAACTATCTTCATCCTTAATCACTTATTTTAACCCTTTAGATACCAAGGAGAAACAGCCATGAAATGGGTTTATCTGATTGCAGGAATCGCACTGTATGTCAAAATGTTAGTCATGCCTAACCCGATGGCTGAAATGATAGATTTTTCTATCATTGAAAGCGTCGTACAAGATAGTGGGGTTCCCAACGCCGTATCAGGAATTATTTTCCGAAACCGTCTTTATGACACAATCTTTGAAGTGGTTGTCTTTACCCTTGCTGTGATGGGGGTTCGTTTTTTGATGTCCAATGAACAACCTTTAACAGTCATCTATCAATTCAACGATCAGCCCTCTATTGTTTTAGCACGGTTGGGGGCAACTATTGCAGCGTTAGTTAGTATAGAATTAGCCATTAGGGGACATCTTAGCCCAGGAGGAGGGTTTGCTGCGGGAGTAGCTGGAGGGACTGCCATTGGCCTGATTGCTATTACGTCCCCCTCTGAATGGATGCAAAAAATTTATCAGCGTTGGCAAGCGGCCACTTGGGAAAAAATTTCCGTCCTCATTTTCATTGTTCTGGCGGTTATTACTTTAATTGGTCTAGAATTACCCTATGGCACAATGGGAACCCTACTCAGTGGTGGAATTATTCCCATCTTGAATATTTTAGTCGCGATTAAAGTTTCTTTGGGGTCTTGGGCGGTGATTTTAATTTTTATCCGATATCGAGGATTATTGTAATTGAAAAAAGACTTGACAAATCGGCAAAAATATGCACACAAAAAAAATAAAAAAGGATTAGTCAAATAGTGAAATCTATCTTAAGATTAACGAATAAGAGAATTAATTTTCTTGATAACTTGTTCACAAAATAAAAGAAATAGACTAGGAGGACATCTATGGCGCTCGTACCTATGCGACTGCTCTTAGACCACGCAGCAGAAAACGGTTATGGTATTCCTGCATTTAACGTTAACAACCTGGAGCAAATCCTAGCGATTATGCAGGCAGCAGACGAAACAGATAGTCCCGTCATCTTACAAGCTTCTCGTGGTGCGCGTAAATATGCTGGAGAGAACTTCCTGCGTCATTTAATTTTAGGTGCAGTGGAAAGTTATCCTCATATTCCCATTGCCATGCACCAAGATCATGGTAACAGCCCTGCAACTTGCTACAGTGCTATCCGTAATGGTTTTACCAGTGTAATGATGGATGGTTCTTTAGAAGAAGATGCTAAAACCCCTGCCAGCTTTGAATACAACGTTAATGTGACTGCTGAAGTTGTTAAAGTGGCTCACGCTGTGGGTGCTAGTGTAGAAGGTGAACTGGGTTGTTTAGGTTCTTTAGAAACTGGTAAAGGAGACAAAGAAGACGGCCACGGGTTTGAAGGAACCCTCAGCAAAGATCAATTGCTCACCGATCCCGATGAAGCGGTAGAATTTGTAGAACGGACTCAAGTAGATGCTTTAGCGATCGCCATTGGAACCAGTCACGGTGCTTATAAGTTTACCCGTAAACCCACCGGTGAAATTCTCGCTATTAGTCGTATTGAAGAAATTCATAATCGTCTTCCTAATACTCACCTAGTAATGCACGGTTCTTCTTCCGTACCCCAAGAATGGTTAGATATGATCAACGAATACGGTGGTCAAATTCCTGAAACCTATGGTGTACCCGTTGAAGAAATTCAAAAAGGTATCAAGAGTGGGGTTCGTAAGGTTAATATCGATACCGATAACCGTTTAGCCATCACTGCTGCCATTCGTGAAGCTGCGGTTAAAGATCCTGCTAACTTTGACCCTCGTCACTTCATGAAGCCTTCCATGAAGTACATGAAACAAGTCTGTTCTGATCGTTATCAGCAATTCTGGACTGCTGGAAATGCTAGTAAGATTAAACAGGAAAGCCTTGATGCTTATGCTGCTAAGTATGCTAAAGGTGAATTAAGTGCAGGAACCAAGAAAACTGTGGCTGTATAATCAATTCACTTCTGATTATCCTTGAGAAGTTAGAAAACTGGGTGATATGTTGTCACCCAGTTTTTTGTGACAAAAGCAGATATACCGCTACGCGAAAGTCAAAAGTCAATCATTAGGCCAGAAAAGAGTTTCAGAGTTTGTGAATGTCAAACACCAAAATGCGTAGTGCTATATTTTGGCGAAAAATTCTAAACTCCAGTGATTTCCACTAGAAACCGAGATCAATCATGGACGGCTCTACGTTTACGCCAGGCTTGCCAGCCCACATACCCTAATAAGACCGTGGCAGCGATCGCAAATCCCCAACCACTGGGAATATTAGACAGTCCCAGAGCAATACTCCCCACCCATAAGGTTAAAGCATAAATAAACAAAACCGTGAGACGATGGGAAATACCCGCTTGAATCAAACGGTGATGGAGATGGCGGTTATCGCCAGTAAACGGCGATTTTCCTTGGCTAATGCGGGAAATAATTACCACCGACATGTCTAAAATGGGAACGGCTAACACCACAAAGGGCAATAATACCGCCGTTACCGCGACCGTGGCCATAGTTGCCACTTTCACCAACCCAATCACCCCCACACCGGCCAGGGTAAACCCCATAAAATAAGCCCCACCATCCCCCATAAAAATGCTTGCAGGGTTAAAATTGTAACGAAGAAATCCTAAAGCAGCACCGGCCAAGGCGGCAGCAATTAAAGCAGCGGCTGGTTGTTCCATGAATAAAGCCAACACCATCATCACCACCGCAGAAATGCCACAACCGCCAGCAGCCAACCCATCTAACCCATCAATCCAATTAATGGCATTAGCCATGCCCACCAGCCAAATAACCGTCACTGGAAGGCTTAATAAACCAATCTGTACTAAACTACCAAAAGGCACAGACAAAAATTCAATACGAACCCCCACACCCCAAGCAGCACTGGCCACCACTGTTTGTAAGATAAGGCGATTCATGGGGCTTAAATTGTAGAGATCATCCGCTAGGCCAATCAGGAAAAAGGCTACACCGCCGATGGTAACCCCCCAAATTTCCCATTCTTTATGAGGCGGTAACCAACCAAACCCCCCCAAAATCCACACCAATAATAGGGCAATAATCGTTCCGGCAAAAATAGAAACCCCTCCCAAACGAACCATCGGGCGTTGGTGCATGGTATCCTTATCAGGGTCGTTATTGGGGTTATCCACTAAACCTTTTCGTTGGCCATAGTCATTGATGATGGGGGTACTCCACCAAACCACCACCAGCGCGATGATAAAAGCAACGAGATGATATAGTTCTCTTGGCATTGACATGGGTTTGGTTTATTCCCTTCAGTCTTGTGTAACAATTTTTACCCTAAGTTACTCTATTTCGGCTAACCCTGTAAACTTAAAATTGAGTCTAGGTTTTCTCGTCTATATTAAAGTGAATTATGATGCACGGTTTTGTTCCTCCTCACCGCTTTTTTCCCTATCTCTCTTGGACTGATATTGATTCGATGGAAGATAAGGAAAATGTTGTGATTGTGCAACCGATTGGGGCGATCGAACAACATGGGCCCCATTTACCCGTGATAGTTGATGCTGCTATTAGCATGGGGGTGTTGGGTAAAGCCTTAGAAAAATTAGAGTTAGAGATTCCTGCTTATAGTTTACCTTGTCTTTATTATGGCAAATCTAATGAGCATTGGGGGTTCCCTGGAACCATTACCCTGACGGCGACCACTTTATTGTCGGTGATCATAGAAGTGGCCGAAAGTGTTTATCATTCAGGGTTTCGTAAACTTATCCTCATGAACTCTCATGGGGGACAACCCCAAATTATGGAAATTGCAGCCAGGGACATTCATCAACAGTATCAAGATTTTTCGGTGTTTCCTTTTTTTACTTGGCGGGTTCCTCATCTTGCCCAAGAATTATTAACCCCTCAAGAGTTAGAATATGGTATCCATGCAGGGGATGCAGAAACCAGTATTATTTTGTCTCTGTTGCCGAAGCAGGTGAAAATGTCCCAAGCGGTTCAGGAATATCCTCAAGGGTTGCCCGAAGAGAGTTTAGTAACTATGGAAGGAAAATTACCCTTTGCTTGGTTGACTCAAGAGTTAACGAAGAGTGGGGTGATGGGGGATGCTACCGCAGCGACAAAAGAAAAAGGCGAGCGCCTCTTAGCCTCTGTTTCTGATGGTTGGGTTCAAGTCATTAAAGATGTTTATCGCTTTAGGCAACCATCCCTTACAAGCATCTTCCCAACAAACTGAGCAATTTACCAACCTATATCCCATGAATGCTCGACCCATTCAAGAACAGAACAACCGGGTCGTGGAATTGATCTTGAATCAATCGATTTGACCTGAGTTCGGGGTTCAGGGTGATTTTGTTCAAGCACTTGTTAACACTTTCTGCTTCATGAAACCTACACAAACCTAGACAGGCTTGCTGTTCAATTCCTGCTTCACCCAAGGGAGACGGCTCCTTCTTGTCCACAGGCGTTCACCGATAAGCCATCGGCATTTTTCAACAAACTCTTGTTGTTTTTGGAGGTCTATAAAGGATGTCTAGAACTTGTTTATAGATTCTTCCGTTATACTTTCTCTACTCACATCTTGCACCTGACGAGACAAAGTTCACTCGCCATATTCATAAAACCAGGGAGTTAGTAACTTTAACCTCCTGAGAAGAGAAAGGAGTAAAATGTGAGGGAGTAGTAAAATTAAGGCTTGTTGGGCTGAATCGTACCAGTCTAAATCATCAAAATTCCCATTGTGTAAATAGACCCAGTAAGCACTCCATATAAGAAAGAAAAGAAAGAATTAACCAACGATAAACCCCTAATAAAGTTTTTTGCCCAAAACGGTGAAGACTAAACTGATGTTTAGCGGTTTTAAAGAACCCTTCTGTCTTGGTGCGCGTTCCCTTGCGCCGTACGACGGCGCGGGGTCGCACCGCAATCTGCCAGCGATATTTCCCCCATCTGGTAATAGTTTTTCCCTTCATAGGTTTAGTTGAAATAACAAATCGTTTCACTCGTTTCCCATCAATACTACTCGGTTAAGCTCAAAAACCTAGTTGAGACTGCAAGGGAGCGGGGAGCAGGGGGCGGGGGAGAAAACCGAAAAGCCCTCTAGAAAGCTCCTTACTCCCTGCTCAATTGATAGAAATTAATAGGTTTATAAAAATCAAGATTTCTTAAGATTTTAAAGCACTAAATTTATATTTTTATCTATTTCAGTTAACCCTATTTATTTGTTTTTCTAAAAAAGCTGCCACTTGTAATATTTTTAACTCTTGATAAGGTGCAGCAATTAATTGGACTCCCAAGGGTAACTTATTCGGTCTTAATATGGGAAAAGATAACACAGGTAAACCAATAAAAGATAAGGGTTGAGTAAACCGACCTAAGTTGGGACGGATTAATATTTCTTCTCCATTAATGATCATTTTTTCTTGTCCTAAAGGAGTCGCCACACAGGGGGTTGTCGGGGCAATAATGACATCAACATTTTGGAACATTTCTTTAACTTGATCTCGATACCAACGACGAAATCTTTGCGCTTGTAGATACCAAGTATTGGGAATAAATACACCAGCTAAAAAGCGATCTCTCGTCGCTGGATCAAAATCTTGTGGACGCGATCGCAAATTTTTTAAATGAAAGTTAGACCCTTCACAAGCAGTAATAATATAAGCAGCAGCCCTCGCTCGATGTGCTTCGGGAATGTTAATTATTTGCTCAGTATTTAATAAGTTAGCAACGGTTTCAACAACTTCTAGGGCTTCTCTTTCTGCTCCTTCTTGAAAATAGTCTCCTGCCACAGCAATTTTTAACCCATCAATGCCATTATATAACTGCTCATAACATAAGTTCGGTGGTAAAGAAGTACAAACAGGATCATCTTCGTCTTCTCCTTGTAAAATATCAAAAATAGCTGCCATATCTCGCACGGAACGGGTGAAACCTCCAACGTGATCTAAACTGTTAGAAAATAAAACAGTGCCAGCCCTTGATAACCGTCCATAAGTCGGTTTTAACCCCAGAACACCACATAAAGCAGCAGGAACTCTCACTGATCCATTGGTATCAGACCCCAAAGAAAAGGGGACTAAACTAGCAGCAACTGCAGCAGCAGACCCCCCTGAAGATCCCCCAGAAATTTTAGTTAAATCATGGGGGTTAGGTGTTGCTCCGTAGTGACTATTTTCTGTTACGAACCCATAGGCGTATTCATCCATATTTAAAGCACCAACTAAGATCGCCCCTGCTGCTTTCAATTTTTTAATAGCCGTAGCATCTTGGGTTGCTGGTGCATTTTCTTGATTGATTTTTGACCCTGCTAATGTTGTAATGCTCTCAACATGAAAGAGATTTTTAACCGCAAAAGGAACACCAGTTAAAACACCTAAATCATTACCTTTTACTATTTGCTCGTCAATCTTTTTTGCCTGTTGAAAAGCATTATCTTTCAGAATAGTTGTAAAACAATTTAATTTCGGATTTTGCTGTTCAATATTGTCAAGAAATTGAGCAATAACTTCCGTTGCCGTGATTTCTTGATTCTTAATTTTTTGACTAAGGGCGATCGCATCTAAAGAATAAATAGTCATGGTTTAAAAATGGGGGCAGCTTCAATAGTTTCGGGTAATTCAAATTCAGTCACTAACGTAGCAATTTCAGCAATTCTTGTTAAATTGTCCACCACACCTGGCATAAATTCAGGATCAATCGTTAAGTCAATAATTAAAGAAGTTTGTTCGATGTATTCTTTGATATTCATGTTGTTATTATTCATGATAAACTATTGATTTTTGACTACTTTTATGATACCTAAGAAGCCAATACTTAACAAACCTAGTACCATACCAGGTTCAGGAATTCCTAATGAGTTAAAGGCTAAATTGGCAATTAATTGATGTCCTTCTGTTGTGGGATGACTATTATCCCAAAATAAGAATTCATCAGGATTATTACAAACTTGAGGAATAGTTGAATCGAAACAAGCATCCGTTACATTCGTAAAAGTTGAGGATGTAATAATGTTATCAACTAGCGTGTTGATATCAACTGGAATTAGATTAACCTCTGATGAAAAACTAGACAATAAACTCGATAAACCATTATTGTGAGCTATACTTAACTCATTTAAACAATCACCATCAAATTGATTATCATTAGGACATATTCCGTCCACAGAACTATTATTAAGAGGAATATCACCTAAGTTTGGCAAATTAAAAATCATAAGATTTTTGACACCAACTTCTATCAAAGAATTAATGGCTGTTTCAATATTAATTAAAGTTTGTTCAGGATTATCATAAGGATTAAACCCTGCACTATCTGTGGGTAAATAATCATTACCTCCGCTCCAAATAGTATAAAGTGCCTGAGAATCAACCACAGGATTATTAACAATAAAGTTATTAATTTGCTGTTGTAACCCAAGTAAAGAAATCCCCGCCAATGTGGTATCAAAAGTATTTTCAAAGCCAGTGGTTGCACCACCAAAAGAGAAATTAATCAAAGGAATATTTAATCTTTGGGACAGAAGTTCTATCCACACTGGTCCATTAGAAAAGCGTCCCTCAAAATAAGGGGGCGTTGGAGGAAAAGTTTGAGTTCCATTTGTTGCTTCAAGAACAATCTGATTAATATTACCTGTACCAGATAAACTGTCTCCAAATCCGTAAATAGCTGAAAAATTAGCAGCTATTGCAGAAGCAGGCATTAACCAACTAACACTAATAAAAGAAGCCAACAAAGATGCTTTTTTCATGCAATTTCATAGATAACATATTCAACTAAGATACTACTGAAACTTTTGTTATAAGAAGGGGATTTTTTATCTTAATTTAATCAAAAAATAGTTAACTCAAACCATAGACAGATCAAAGTCTGTCCAACCCTAGCAACATTATGAAGATTTAATGCGTCATGATCGCAGACATAGACAGACGCCATTTGGTGCAAGTCATGTTCTGATAATGCAAGGCTAGAGACTATGAAACTCACACTTATTGGTAAATTGCTTGCTGTAACCACCTTTGCTTTGAGCAGTATCATCCCTAGTTTACCTTCTGACGCATCTCCCTTTGATGAACAAGAAGTGAACCAAGCGGATTATATTGCGATCGCTAGACCTTACGGCGACAATAAATACGATTTACTCATTATCAAACAAATCCCAGGACAGCGACAGTGTTGGGAGGAAATAGAATCAAACTCAATCACCACCGTTGCCCCTTTATTGCTTAATTTTAACTTTGCCGGCAGTTGTCAACGGAGTACCGATAGTAATGGCTATTCTTTGCGTATTGACGGCCAAGACTTAGGACTAGACTATTTGTTAAGAATTGTCCCACAGAACCAAGAATTAGTGCTAGTGGGAAGCCATCGCAGCGATCCCACTCAACCAGATGTTGTGGTTGGGAGAAGCGAAGGACTCGCTTCAGGATTTTTGAAGATTAATTTAGATCCCGGTTGGCGATTCACCCAACGGACTTACAATGGGCAAATATTAAGCCATGTCTATTTAACGGGGGACAGTACCGCTATGGTGGCTCAACCCGCTGATAATGGCACTGATTCATCTACTATGGTATCTGAGTCGGCTGCGCCTGTACAACAGATGGTTTTCACCGCAGACACTCAACCCTCTCCTGTCTCTTCGGGTAATAATTTCGCCTCCGAACCCTCGAGAAATACCTTACCTCCCCCTCCCACTCCCTCCGTGTCCAAGGAACCCCCACCCTTACCGAGTTTTTCTGATCTCCCTCCCCTCGAACCCCCCC
>JASJBX010000088.1 GCA_030066295.1 Crocosphaera sp. | reverse complement strand
TTTAACCATTGCTTAATCGCTGTTTCAATAATGCGACTAGGATCATTTGTCAGGTGTTTGAGTTGTTCTAGAACTTCTGCATCAATGTTAATAGAAATTTCTACTTTATCAGCGTTACGCTGAGTAGAGGTCGCATTATCGTTCATAAGTTTCTTCCAATCTTCTCTATTCCATTGTACAAGGAAGAGAATTGCTTTCAGTGGTTATCTCTTAAAATTTATGGATTGATGCAACATTTTCTTAAGAACTCGTTAAATTGCTTAACATTGCTGTTCATAAACTTCATCAATAAATAAGTCTGATTGTTGAGAAGCAGCCACTGCTAAGCGATCGCAGCGTTCATTTTCAGGGTGTCCCGCATGACCTTTAACCCAAACAAATTCTATGTCATGTTCTTCGCACAAATCCAATAATTTTTGCCAGAGATCAGGATTTTTGGCCATTTCTTTTTGATTCCGTTTCCAACCATTCCCTTGCCATTTTTTAGCCCATCCTTTGGTTATGGCATCCACTAAGTAACGGGAATCCGTATATAAAGTAACATCACAGGGCATTTTCAAGGATTCTAGACCCACAATAGCGGCCATCATTTCCATACGGTTATTGGTAGTTAAACGATAACCCCCTGAGAGTTCTTTGCGGTGTTCGTTGTAGGCTAAAATAATGCCGTAACCGCCGTTTCCAGGGTTACCAGAACAAGCCCCATCTGTGTAGATTTGTACCTTTTTCATGGTTGTAATTGATTAGTGTCCCTTAAAAATCAACGCCGTTAACCCGATGAATATTCAGCACATCGCTCATATTACTAATACTATTCATGACATAATCTAACTGTTGGCGATCGCGGATTTCGATGCGTAAATTAATAATGGCTGGTTTATTGCGTCCGGTTTTCACCCCGGCGTTGCAGACATTGACATGATGATCACTCACCCGCAATAAAATGTCTTTGAGAACCCCAACTCGGTCCAGGGCTTCGATCTGCACATCCACCGGATAGGTGGCCACACAACCTTTGCCGTCAACGGGATTCCAGCGTACCGGGATAAAGCGTTCCCCTGGCACATTCTCCACATTAGAACAGCTTTGGGTATGGATAGAAATGCCTCGGTTACCCCGTGTTACCACCCCAATAATGGGTTCTCCGGGTAAGGGTTTACAACAGCCCGCGATGTGATAAACCAGTCCTTCCACCCCTAAAATGGGGGACTTGTTGGGCTTCGCCGGGCAGGCAGGAGAAGGGGAGGCACTGGGTAAAGTGATCTCTGAGACATCTTCTTTTTGCTGAGTCACTGTCACTTCTCGTACTCGGTTCACCACTTGGTTAAGGGTAATGCCTCCGTAACCCAAACCCGCCAATAAATCATCCACTGAGTGGTAATTACACTTTTGGGCGACGGTTTGCATGGGATCGGACTTTAAGAGGGCTTCAAAGCCATTTTTACCCAGTTCCTTTTCTAAGATTTCCCGACCTCTGGCCATATTTTCTTCCCGACGCGATCGCTTATACCATTGACGAATGCGGTTGCGGGCTGTGGGAGTGGCCACAAAGTTTAACCAATCGATACTCGGATGGCAGTTCTTTTGCGTAATAATTTCTACAATATCCCCATTGCTTAAAGGTTGGTCTAATACCGACCATTTACCATTAATTCTCGCCCCTTTCATGTGGTTTCCCACTTCGGTGTGGATGCGATAGGCAAAGTCTACCGGGGTGGCCCCTCTCGATAGGGCGATCACGTCGCCATTGGGAGTGAAGACATAGACATCATCATCAAAGAGGTTTTCTTTGAGGTTGTCTACATATTCTTGATCGTCTTTGAGGTCATTTTGCCAATCAAGGAGTTGCCGTAACCAGGTAAATTTTTCGTCTTCGGAGGAGAGGCGCGTCTGAGTTGAGCCGCCGGTTTCTTTGTATTTCCAGTGTGCTGCAATCCCATATTCAGCGATATGGTGCATTTCTAGGGTACGGATTTGAATTTCTAGGGGACGGCCATTCAGTCCGACCACCGTTGTGTGTAGGGATTGATAACGGTTCGGTTTGGGGAGTCCAATATAGTCTTTAAAGCGGCCTGGCATGGGTTTAAAGATATCATGGACAACCGCTAAGGCTCGATAACATTCTTCGTTGCTTTGAACGATAATCCGTAGGGCAGCGAGATCGTAGATTTCATGGAATCCTTTATTTTGACGCTGCATTTTGAAATAAATGCCATAAAGATGCTTAGGCCGTCCTTGTAACTCTAGGACTTGGATGCCCATTTCATCCAGTCGCTTTTGTAGAATACTTTTAACGGTTTCGATGCGGGTTTCGCGATCGATGCGTTTTTCTGAGACGAGGTTTTGAATGTCTCGATAGTCTTCTGGTTCGAGGTATTTAAAGGATAAATCTTCTAATTCCCATTTTACCCGCCAAATTCCTAAGCGATTGGCTAAGGGAGCAAAGATTTCTTTGGTTTCGAGGGCAATGCGTCTTTGTTTGTCTGGTCTGAGGGGGTCTAGGGTTCGCATATTGTGGAGGCGATCGGCTAATTTGACCACAATGACGCGAATATCCCGGGCCATGGCTAAAAACATCCGTCGAAAGTTTTCGGCCTGTTGTTCGGTTTTGTTGGAAAAGTTAAATTTTGAGAGTTTGGTGACCCCTTCAACTAAGAGGGCGACTTCTTCCCCAAACATTTTTTCGATTTCTTCTACGGTGACATCCGTATCTTCTACCACATCATGAAGGAAACCGGCGGCAATCATGGCTTTGTCTCCTCCTAAGTCTCTGAGGATACCAGCAACAGCCACGGGGTGGGCAATATAAGGTTCCCCTGACTTACGGGTTTGTCCTTCGTGGAGTTCATAAGCGAAATTGAAAGCACGACAAATCAGGTCTAGATCCAGATTGGTTTGGTCTGATTTATGGGAGATCAAGCACTCGTTTAACCAGTCAGGAAGGGTCAGAGGGAGGGGTTTGCTGTCAGGGAAAGTAACTGCGTTCATAGGAGGATCAAGCTAGGAGTCGAAAGAAGAAGAATGGATCGGGAAATCGTGAGAAGAAAAGTAAACGCCGATGCTTCTCTGATGGAAAAGGTTAAGAGAACCCTTAACTTTGATGTGGGTTCTATCCTGTTTCTACCATCAGGTCCGTCCTGACCATTAAAAGAGAGGACATCTTTTAATAATTTCAGTTTAAGGACAGATTCAGATTCGTTAAAGTCACTCAGAAAGTTTAATATTAATTTACAAATTCTAACGCAATATGGTGTCCTATGTTACTGAAATTTTATCATCAGTCCTATGAAGAGCTTGTCATTAAGCTCCTAGAACTCCAAAAGCTAGTCATAGCTGAGGATACAGATATGATAGCCATAACAACGGTTTATGAGCAGATACAAACTATGTTTCAGGAGCAGATTCTCACTGTGAGGTTAGATGAATTAGATTGTAGCGCGATTTCTTTGTTGCGATCGGCACAAACAGAAATTTATAAAAATTTAAGATTGTTAGGAACTGAGTTATTATTTTTACGATCTGCCCGTCAGGGTAAGACAACAAAAGAGAGATTAGAAAAGGTACAGGGAAAGGTTGAGGAATTAATTGGATATTGTCGGGCGATAATTAGTCACCAGGCTCAAGATTAACTGAAAAAAATTAGATAGTTACGGAAACCATTAAGACTAGACTAACAAGCCAAGTTTTAACTCTTGTTCAGCCACTTTGCTTTAAAGTTTTCAATTTCTTCTTCACTATAAAAATGTCTTGTATACTTTGAATCATACATTTCTTCTATGTATGATTCAGGCAATTTAATCGATTGCTGAAAACGCTTATATTTGTTAGCATACTTTTTATTATTAGCAACATTAGCATTGCTTAACTTAAATTCTTCTATATTCATAAACTCTTTAATAGCTTCCTCCATTTTAGAATTAATATCTTCTGTTCTAATTAACAGGAGTTCAACTAAAGGAGTCTGAGCCATTTGATTAATCCTGTTCATGGTTAAAAAACAATAATAGGAAAGATTATACAACAGAGATTATCCATAGAGATAAATCTGGGCTACTGATAGTGAAAGCTTAAAAATGTTACGATACAATGCAAGCTAAATCTGACTTGCTTGACTGGCACAAAATAGTTGGCCATTGCGTCAACAAGGTTGAAAGGAGGGAAATTGCGCCATGACTACCCTATTGCGTAACTGTTGGTATGTTGCCTTACCGGGGAAAGACCTCAAACCCGGCAAAATGGTGCATAGGAAAATGCTGGGAGAACCGGTTTTAGTGGGACGACGCCAAGACGGCGAAGTGTTTGCTATGCGTGATATTTGCCCCCATCGAGGCATTCCCCTACAGTATGGATGGATGGATGGAAAAGATGTCTGTTGCTGTTATCATGGCTGGAAGTTTAGTACCGAAGATGGTCGTTGTCGAGAGATTCCCTCTTTAACCGAGCATGATGACTTAGATATTAGTCGGATTCGGGTTTCAACTTACCCTTGCAGAGAAGTACAAGGCAATATTTGGGTTTATTTCCCTGAAGATAGCAAAAAAGACCTTGAAACCACCGATATTCCTCCTGTCCCTACCATTCCTGACTTCGGGAAAGTTGAACCAGGGATATCAGAAACCATCGATTTTGCCTGTCATATTGACCATGCCATCATCGGTTTAATGGACCCGGCCCACGGACCCTATGTTCATAGTTCCTGGTGGTGGCGTAGCGGTCCCCGTCGGTTTCGAGTGAAGGAAAAGCAATACGAACCGGTTCCCCACGGGTTTCGTCTGGTTCCCTATGATATGCCTGTCAGCGCGCGGCCTTACAAAATTTTAGGCGATCAGGTGTCTATTGAGATTGTTTTTGAATTACCCAGTGTAAGAACAGAAATATTAAGAGGCGATCGCTATTCAGCCTGTTTATTAACCACTATCACCCCTATTGATGAGACGCAATGTATCGCCTTTCAAAGTATTTATTGGACAATTCCCTGGATGGGACTATTTAAACCCCTACTAAGTCTTCTAACCCGTAAATTCCTAGCACAAGACCGAGATGTGGTTATTCAACAACAGGAAGGATTAGCCTATAATCCGCCTTTAATGTTAATCGATGATGCAGACACCCAGGCCAAATGGTATTTTCGTCTCAAACAAGAATATCAAAAAGCCCAAGCAGAAAATCGACCTTTTCAAAATCCTGTGGAACGGAGAGTTTTACGTTGGAGAAGCTAGGCTTTTGAAATCTCCCGATAATTAATTGCTCGGGAGATATAACTAGGAAAAAGTTGTTTCTGTTATAATCTTGTCTGATTGTATTGCGTGGTTAAATAATGATCTGAAATTGTGTTATTTACAGAAGTTTTTATTCTGATTCATGATCATTATGAGTTGAATCATGGGAGTGTTCATCAGAAATGGCACGGGTACAAACCCAGTTACTAGGAAGAGAAGAGGGCCAACCCATGCGAATAGCTTCAGGGCAAATGGTCATCACGGTCAACTGACAATCAATCAATTGAAACCCTTCTTTTTCACATTGTTTTAAACTATGTTTGAGAATAGAGTCATTTTTAAATTCAAGGGTTCGATTACACTGAATACAAACCATGTGATGATGATGATTAGGATGGGGATGATTTAATTCATAATGCTTATGGCCTTCCGCTAGTTCTAGCTCTCGCAAAATTCCCATGCGAGACATTAACTTAACACTACGATAAATCGTTGATAAACTAATCGTCTCGCCTCGCTGTTCTAGTAGTTCAAACAATTCCTCTGCACTTAAATGATTCCCTCGTGGGAGATTTTGGAAAACGTGGAGTATCTTTTCCCTTTGCGGAGTCAAACGCCAACCTCGGGCATTTAATTCAGCTTTGAGGGAGTTAGCTGTGTAGGGAGACATAACAAATTGCTCTATGCTAATTCTATTAATTGATCATGATAATCTTTCTTAAGAGCAATTTGCAACTATTCTTACTTATTGATAATCATTAGCAACTGATCCTCTGAGTGGTTATTAGTCACAGGGACGGACACTACTCAATTGCAGCACAATGTTATCAATAGAAGCGATCAAAGAGGAACCAGACACATTGGGATTATTCCCTAAGATGCTAAAAACCACTATGCCGAAGTGGGGATGATTCATATAACCAGATAACGCTCTGACCCCGCGTAAGGTACCGGTTTTGGCATAAACGGTTCCCTGTGCGGGGGTTCCCTTCATGCGGTTGCGGAGGGTTCCTGAGATGCCGGCAACCGGTAAAGAACTATAAAATACATCCCGTTGAGGGGTATAATACATCGCTCTTAGGGTGGTGACTAAGGAGCGAGGGGTAGCCACATTGCGACGGGATAACCCTGAACCATCCACCTGACGAAAATCACTGGGGTCAACCCCTAGTTTAGCTAAAGCATTTTTAGCTGCTTGTTGTCCCCCAATGTGACGTAAGAGTGTATCAGCATAATAGTTATTACTTCTGATATTGGTCACATCGACCCAAGACCGTAGAGACTTGGAGCCAATTTTAGACTGAGGACTTTTTAATCGTAAAGCAGCCGCAGTGGTAAAAATTTTGTTATTGGAAGCAGGAATAAAATGTCTATCTGCATTGTGGGTATATAGGAGGGTTCCATCGTCTAATTTCTCGACCAAAATGCCCCAGTGTTTTCCGTAGGGACTGATGATATTATCGAGAATGGGTTTAATTAAGGCGGCACAGGTTCCAGAGGTATTATTTTCTGGAGGTGGGACATAAATCTCAATCGGTCCATCTTGAATAGAAGTCGCTTCAGTATTTTCGAGAAGGGGTTTTAATTCGTTAGCGAAACTAGGATGAACTGTGGTTAAGGATGTGGCAGCAAAAATAGCTAAAGTTGGGAGCCAAGAACGGGTTAAGCGCATAGTATCAATTTTTCCTTCACTACCTCACTTGTTTACTCAAAGGTATAGCAAGCAATTCAGGAATGTGCTAAATAGGAGTAAGACGGTTTACTGACGAAACCTTATCTCATGTTTCTCAAGAAGTCAAGGTATATGGAAACAAAGGTACAATTCAGAAAATTATCCAGCCTGATAGTCTTGTAATAATTTGGGCAATTCGTCATAACCATCAACCCCAATAAATTTAATAATTTGGGGTCTATTTTGTTCGAGTAAGGTGTTGAATTCTTGCTCGTTTATTTTACCTTTGATGATGACTAATAAACCGGCAGCTTGTCGATATTCCCTCGAATCAATTTGATGGAGTAGATACATTCCTAAACATCCATAATAGATAGTTTTTGACAAATCTTCTAAGGTATAATAGGCTTCTGCTAAGTAGGTAAAGTTGAACCCTTGTAGATAAGTATTGCCGGAATTTAGAGCCATTTTAATCCCTTTTTCTAAAGCAGTAATAGCAGCCGAAGGTTGAGATAAAATAACGTAGGCAATCCCTAAACTATTGTAAGCCAGTGCTTGACTTTGATAGTCTTCTAAGCGTTCAGCTAAAGTTGCCCCCTGTTCTAAATAATTAATGGCCGATTCATAAACTTCTGGAGTCATTTTTTCAAGTTCTTTTGCTCTGAATACCTCGCTATAACCCACATTAATTAATCCATTGGCTTCCCCTAATTTATCCCCTACTTGACGGGAAAACATTAAAGCTCTTTGACTATAATTAATCCCTTGATCATAATCTTTTTCATAAATGCAAATCCGACTGAGGTGATTAAAATTAGCAATTTCACAGGGTTTATCTAAGGCTTCTTGAGCAATTTCTAAGGCTTCTAAATGAAATTGTTTTGCTTGTTCATAATTGCCTAATGTTAATTGGGAATAGGCCAATAAAGTCAAAATTCTGGCTTTTTCTTGGGTTCTTTCCACTTCCTTTAAAGGGTCATCAAAATAAGTTAACGTATCCCTTAAATTTTCTCCTGAAAAAGAAGCAAAAATGCCTCCATATAAGGGGAAATCTTTCCGTTTTGTTAACTGGCGTAAGGATTGTAACATCATTAAAAAGTAACCTTCCCGTAAGTTACTATCTTTACCCGTAAAACCTTGAGAAATTTGAGCAAAAATAACAGAAAATATCAATAAGGTACTGTAGGATAATCGCTGACCAAATTTAGCATTATAAGGTTGTTCATCAAACCACTTAACCAAACCTTTTTCTAGAAAATGTAACACTAAAATTAGTTCAACCCACGCCCTTAGTTCTACCTGATAACTTTTATCTGACAATTCCCTAATGGATTGATTATTAGCTAACGTTTTAAATAACATTTGTGCCAGGGGTAAACTGGTTTTTTTCTCCCACCATGGCCAAGGTCCTTGTTTTTCTGAACCGAACCCTAATGTACTTTGATTTTGTTCATAAATCCAAGTAATTAACTCAGGTTCTAAACGAGAAAATTCCGCTAATCCATCGTGAATCCCATTCGCTAATGCTAAGGTTTCTAACCCTGCGCTTGAATTTTTAAGCGATTGAGAAAGTTTTTCTAATTGTTCTCGGTTTAAACTGTTATTATTACTCTGATCCAAACAAGGTAAAAAAGCAGCCAAGAGATGGGGAGTATCAGCCGTTTTTATTTGTTCTAGGGCTAACTGAATGATTTGCTCGTTTTGATTTTCTTTTTGCCAGCGTTCCCATTCTCCTTGAATGGTTTGTAACGCTCTTAAAATGCGAGTTGCCTTTAACTTTTTCTCTAACTGTGCTGTTGTTTTTTGGATATTTTCATCCAGAATTCGCTCAAAAATTTCCCCTGTTCCTGACTCAATTTCTTTTAACAGCATCCGATAAACTTGTTCTTTGGAGCGAATTTTTCCCTGTAGGGTAATATCCACAATGGAATCAATTAGTTGTTGATAACGGTTTGCTAGAGAAGTTGAGTCAGACATAGTTTAAGTAATCGGTAATGTATTCAACTATTCTCACTTTAGGACAGTTATCAAAATTTAGCAGGTTGGCGCATCAAATCACTAATGGTTAGACCGACTTGAGGTGTTCCTTCAAACACACTACCCACGTCAAACCGTTGTAGGTGAATCTTGGCCAAATGATAGGCATCCGGTGGTAAGGGAATATAACCCGCTTCTGTCACCAGTTCTGGGGCCTTATCTAAATAATATTCGACAAAAACTTCTAAAGCCGGATTTTCTTGGGCCCGTTTGGCGTTCACATAAATGAACAGAGGACGAGATAAGGGGGTATATTCTTCATTTTCAACGGTTTCCAGCGAAGGAATAACCCCACCATTGCCATTATCAATGGCGACGGCCTTGAGTTTATCTTGATGTTGCTGGTAGTAACCATAACCAAAGTAACCGATGGCGTTGGGATCTTGTGCGACTGCGGTCACTAATACTTCATCATCCTTACTTTTGACATAATCTTCACGACTAGACCCTGTTTTGCCCACGACGGCTTTTGTAAAATAGTCGTAGGTTCCTGAGAGTTTATCGGGTCCATATAAGGTTAAGGGACGGTTGGGGTAACTACTATCGATCTGATTCCATTGGGTGATTTTATTTTGGGTGGTGGGTTCCCAGATGGTTTTTAATTGTTCTACGGTTAAGGTATCGCTCCAATCATTGTTAGGGTTCACCACAACGGTAATGGCATCGAAGGCGATGGGAAGCTCAATATAACGAATCTCATTACTTCGACAAGCGGCCATTTCTTCGCTAGAGATGGGACGAGAGGCGGCATTAATGTCTGTTTCCCCGGCACAAAATTTCTTAAACCCTCCCCCGGTTCCCGAAAATTCCCCTTCTATCTTAAGCTCTTTGATGGGTTGGTTGCTGGCTTCGGCTTTGTAGCTTTCGAGGATGACTTCGGTGATAGGAAACACTGTACTCGACCCATCAATTTTAATGGGTTTAATGACAGATTCAGGGACGGAACCGCAAGCAGACAATAAAGACAGAGAAATACCAGCGATGGCCCAAGTTCTGCTCTTGAAAATTTTATCAATATTCGTTATCATCTCGAGTTTTACCTTTTTTAAATGATATTAATTAGCAATTAATTTTTATCGTTAACTTCTATCTGACTGGGACAATTAACCTCTTCTTATCCATTTCTTATGGACTTGGTGGTGAAAAAAGAAGCTAGTTTCGCACCATGGGACAATCATAGTCTTCCATTACCAACAGAGTAATAAAATTAATCTTTTTTTAACATAGGTTATTTCTTAAAGAAAAAAAGTCTTAAATTTTTAGGTTTTATGGCTTTCTTAACCTAACGTTTACCATAAATTGTTAGATTCTGCTTTAAGATTTGTTTAGTTTATTCAGTTAACAATTAAAGCCCTATGTTGACCAAATTGAAGTCAAGTAAACGAGCCATAATAACCTCCTTATCAATTCTCAGTTTAGCCGTTAGTTTAGGAGCTTGTGGCGGCGGTTCTGAAACCCCTGATACCGCTACTACTCCCGATGGTGGCGAAGGGACAACCACCGCCCTCAACCCTCCCCTAGAAGGAAACGTGGCCTTAACCGGTGCCGGTGCATCTTTCCCTGCGCCTTTGTACCAAAACTGGTTTGTGCAACTCAACAAAGTGGTTCCTGCCTTACAAGTTAACTATCAGTCCGTTGGGAGTGGTGCTGGTGTGGAACAGTTTACCCAAGGAACCGTTGACTTTGGGGCCAGTGATGTAGCCATGACAGACGAAGAAATTGGCCAAATTGAAAGAGGAACAATTTTACTTCCTGTGACTGCTGGTAGTATCGTTATGGCTTATAACTTACCTGGAGTCGACGAACTGAAACTTTCTCGAGATGCTTACGTTGGTATTTTCAAAGGGGATATTACCAAGTGGAATGATCCCGCTATTGCTGAAGCTAACCCTGGTCTAGAACTACCGGATCAACCCATCACCGTAGTTCACCGTTCCGATGGTAGTGGCACCACTGGTGTATTTACCAAGCATCTCAGTTCTATTAGTCCAGAGTGGGAAGCATCCATTGGTCAAGGTAAAAGTGTTGAATGGCCTACCGCCAAAGGTAAATTTATTGGTGGTAAAGGAAACGAAGGGGTAACAGCCAATATTCAACAGAACGAAGGTTCTATTGGCTACATTGAGTATGGTTACGCCAAACAAAATAGTATTCCTGTCGCAACTTTACAAAATGCTTCTGGTAACTTCATCGCCCCCACCGATGACAGTGCTTCTGCTACCTTAGACGCGGTTACCTTACCGGAGAACTTACGAGCCTTTATTACCGATCCAGAAGGGGATCAATCCTATCCCATCGTTACCTATACCTGGATTTTAGCTTATGAAACCTACGACGATCCCCAAAAAGCGATCGCAGTAGAAACCATGGTTCAATACGCTTTAACGGAAGGACAAGAACAAAGTAAAGCATTAGGTTATGTTCCTTTACCTCCCAGTGTCAGAGAGAAAGTAGCTGCGGCGGCTGATGTCATTAGCCCTGATTATGAAATTAAACTCAACTAATCAATGACATAATGAGTAGGGGAAAAGGTCTTACAAAAGCCGATAAATTTCCCTGATCGTCAAACGTTTTCGTTCTCTCCTCACTTTTTTTACTGTTGTTTTCTTCAGCAATATAAGTTGCTACTTTATTGTGACTTCATCATCTTCTAGACGACAAACTGGCGTAGGCTTTCGTTCTGCAACGGAGAAAACCATCGATAATGGGTTTATTGGGCTAACCTTAGCCTTTGCCCTTGGTATTGGTTTAATTCTTTTATCTATTGCTTTTATTATTACCTGGCGGGCTTGGCCAGCTATTCAAGAATACGGTATCAGTTTCTTGTTCAATAGTTCCTGGAACCCCGTGAAAGGCCGAGAAGACTACGGTGCCTTACCGGTCATTTATGGAACGTTAATCAGTTCTTTGATCGCGTTAGTGATCGCGGTTCCGTTGGGCATTGGAACGGCCATCTTTTTAAGTGAAAATTTTATTCCGTTAAAATTACGGACTCCTTTAGTTTTCTTAGTAGAGTTATTAGCGGCCATTCCCAGTGTGGTCTATGGACTGTGGGGGATTTTTGTGTTAATTCCACGGGTTCAACCCTTTTCTATGTGGTTACACAATAATTTGGGTTTTATTCCTATTTTTAGTACCCCACCGGCGGGGGGGCCGGGGATGTTTCCTGCGGGTATTGTTTTATCCATCATGATTTTACCCATTATTACCGCTATTTCTCGGGACTCTTTAGCTTCTCTCCCCCCTGAGTTGCGCCAAGCGTCCTTAGGGTTAGGGGCGACTCGTTGGGAAACCATTTTCCGAGTGTTAATTCCGGCTGCTTTTTCCGGTATTGTGGGGGGCATTATGTTAGCCTTGGGTCGGGCGATGGGGGAAACCATGGCCGTCACCATGATTATTGGCAATGTCAACAAAATTAGTGTTTCTATTTTAGAACCAGCCAACACCATTTCATCTTTAATTGCCAATCAGTTCGCGGAAGCGTCAGGAATGCAGGTGGCTGCTTTAATGTATGCGGGGTTAGTGTTGATGTTGTTAACCCTAGTGGTGAATATTGCTGCTGACTATATTGTGAGTCAAGTTCGCGCTAAATATTAGGAACTTGTGTTCGGGGTTCGCTGATCAACTATCAATTATATGATTATGGAAAGTCAAGGATTAAGTCTTAAAAAAAAGCCTGGTTCTCCCCGTGCCTTATTTGATGCCTTTTGGACGGGGATTGCGTCGTTGTGTATGATTATCACCCTCATTCCTTTGTTTCTGGTGTTAATTTTTGTGGGATTACAAGGGTTTCGCCAGATCAATTTGGATTTATTTACCCAGTTACCCCCACCCCCTGGCCTGTCGGAAGGGGGTATCGCCAATGCGATTATTGGAACTTTAATTACGGTGGCCATTGCCACGGCTATTTCTGTTCCTTTTGGGGTTTTGGCTGCGGTGTATCTTTCCGAGTTTAGTGGAGATAACCAAGTGGCCAAATGGGTGCGGTTTGCCACTAACGTTTTAAGTGGGGTTCCTTCTATTATTGCCGGGGTCTTTGCCTATGGTTTATTGGTGGCCACGGGGATCGTCGGATTTTCAGCGATCGCAGGGGGGGTGGCCCTGTCTGTGTTGATGTTACCCACCATTGTCAGAACCACCGATGAAGCCCTGCAAATCGTTCCCCAAGACGTGCGTTGGGCTGCTTTTGGTGTGGGGGCTTATAATTACCAAACGGTGTTAAAAGTGGTCTTACCGGCTGCTATTCCTTCTATTTTAACCGGTGTGACCCTGGCCATCGCTCGGGCTGCTGGAGAAACCGCCCCCCTTATTTTTACGGCACTGTATTCCAATTTCTGGCCCAGTCCACCCCCAAAAGGACTTCTCGAACCCATTGCCACTTTATCCGTATTGGTTTATAACTACGCGATCGTGCCGTTTAAACCGCAACAAGAACTGGCTTGGGCGGGATCTTTAATTTTAGTGTTATTGGTGTTAATTACCAGTGTGACCGCCCGTATCGCCACTCGTCAGAAGACTTATTAATCCTAAGTCTGCTGTTCAACTTATCTTATCTTTTAGAAGAGGCAGGGGGCAGGATTTTTAAGTTTTCAGCTATCAGTTTTCGGGGAACTCTATGAATCGTTTAAGGGGACAATTATGATGGAAGATATGATACAAGATACCATCCCACCAGAGGACCTAGAAACGGTTTTTTCTCTGGATCATGTGGATATTTATTACGGAACTTATCGGGCAGTTCGTGATGTCACGTTTACCGTTCCTAAAAATAAGGTAACGGCTTTTATTGGCCCTTCTGGTTGTGGAAAAAGTACCATTTTACGCTGTTTAAATCGACTCAATGATCTGATTGAGAGTTTTAGTTTAAAAGGGAAAATTCACTATCACGGACAGGATTTATATGCGTCTGAGATCGACCCCATTGATGTGAGAAAACGCATCGGCATGGTGTTTCAAAAACCCAATCCTTTCCCCAAAACTATCTATGATAATATTGCCTATGGGGCTAGGGTTAATAACTATAAAGGAGACTTAGATGAGTTGGTAGAAACATCCCTAAGACGGGCGGTTTTATGGGATGAAGTGAAAGATAAATTAGGAGAAAGTGGGTTTTCTCTATCAGGGGGACAACAACAAAGATTGTGTATTGCTCGCACTATTGCTGCTCAACCTGAAGTTGTTTTAATGGACGAACCTTGTTCCGCCTTAGACCCTATTTCTACTTTGAAAATTGAGGAGTTAATGCACGAATTAAAGGAAAATTATACCATTGTTATTGTTACTCACAATATGCAGCAAGCGACACGGGTAGCTGATTATACGGCTTTTTTCAACGCAGAAGCCACGGATAAAGGCAGTAAAGTCGGGTTTCTAGTGGAATACGATAATACAGAGACAATTTTTGGTAATCCCAGACATCAAGATACGAAGGATTATGTCGGTGGCCGTTTTGGTTAATTTTCCTGAGATTTATTATTAATTAATGATTGAGGTTCAACAAAAAAAATGATGACTGATGTAGCAACAGAAACCGTTTTAAAGACTGAAAACTTAAATGTTTTCTACGGTTCAAATTTAGCGGTTAGGGACGTTACCCTAAATATTCCCATTCATAAGGTGGTGGCTTTTATTGGCCCTTCGGGTTGTGGAAAAAGTACCGTTCTGCGCTGTTTTAATCGTATGAACGATCTGATTCCTAGTGCTAAAGTTAAAGGGAAAATTACCTATCATGGTAAGGATATTTATGCCAAAAAAGTCGATCCCGTCGACTTACGGTGTCGCATTGGGATGGTGTTCCAAAAACCGAACCCGTTTCCTAAATCTATCTATGAAAATATTGCCTTTGGGGCCAGATTAAATGGGTTTAAAGGGGATATGGGAGAGTTAGTGGAAACCTCCTTAAAAAAAGCATCCGTATGGGATGAAACTAAAGATAAATTACATCAAAGTGGGTTAGCCTTGTCTGGGGGACAACAACAACGGTTATGTATTGCCCGTACCATCGCTGTTAAACCGGATGTGATCTTAATGGATGAACCTTGTGCAGCGTTAGACCCCATTTCCACCCTAAAAATTGAAGAATTAATCCACGAATTAAAGAAAGACTATACTATTGTTATTGTTACCCACAATATGCAGCAAGCGTCACGGGTATCCGATCTCACCGCTTTTTACAACGCAGAAGCCACCGACAAAGGGGGTAAAGTGGGTTATTTAGTGGAATACGATGCAACGGAAGTGGTCTTCCAAAACCCAGCAGAACAAGCCACTCGGGACTATGTTAGCGGACGATTTGGTTAAAAGGAGGCAGGAGTTGAAAGGGAATCCCCCCTTTAGTTCCCCCCTTACAAAGGGGGGCAGGCAGGAGGTTTAATCTCTAGAATAAGAGCGAAATTATCAATAACAAGGCATTTAAAGGTTAAATAATCCTATTTTTTATCTTCATGATTAAGGGGCGACTCAGCAGGACGGGTTGATGTTTCCCACTGTCGCCCCAACTTTCGCTAATTTCATAACCCTATTGCGTTTCACTCTGGTTTTTGTCCACCGATACCGATACCCGTGTTAAAAATCTGCGCGTTGGTGATGTTGAGATTGTCCATAGATGCGCCAGTAACATCGGCATCATAAATGATAGCAGAGGCCAGGTTAACGTTGTCTAGATTGCTATCATTGAGACTGGCGTTGGTTAACATTGCGCCGGTTAGGTTCGCCCCTTCTAGGTTAGCACCGGTGAGATCAGCCCCTTCTAG
>JASJBX010000087.1 GCA_030066295.1 Crocosphaera sp. | reverse complement strand
AATACTTATGCAGCTATTATTAGTAGCTTTACTGTGCAATGGTTTGAAGATATTGTTAATAGTTTAAATTGCCTCATTAGTAGTTTACAACCTCAAGGACTTTTATTGATTGCTTTTCCCAATGATCAAAGTTTTCCTGAATGGAAAAAAATGTGCAGTGAATTAAATTTACCTTTTACTAGAAACCCATTACCCAATACAAACAAATTAATAAAAAACCTATTAATCCCCCCCCATAAGATTTATATATTTGAAGAAAGAATTACCATAAATTATAACAGTGCAGCCGATTTTTTCAAAAGTATGAAGATTATCGGTGCAGGATGTAATTTGAAACAAGAAAAACTATCAATTCCTGAGATGAAGCAATTGATTAATCATTGGAATAATCAATGCTACCCTGGTGAAATAGAAATAACTTATGATGTGAGTTTTTTAATAATAAAAATCTAAGCTGATTTCTTAGTCTGACTCCTTTTCAAAGCGTAACCATCTGCCACTATATCCCTCTACTTCAATAGGTTGATTTAACTGGAGTTCTTCACCAGTAACGGCATCAATAACCCTTGTGTAATTATAATTTTTTGTATCTAAAAAAGCCGTTGTTTTTGGTTGATCATTGAGTAAAAAGTAGTGATCCGCTTCCGGTGCAGCAATTCTATAACAAATCACTGTCTCACACTGATAAGGGGATTCATAATCACCTAATGTATAGTCGAGTAACATCCTTTCAGCCTTCTTATTTCCCGGTTTAAAAGCAGTTTTAGAAGCCTCATAACCTAATAATACAGCAGTTCCTTTACCGTAATTATTTTCCGTAATAGCTGGTTTACCATTATCATATCTAGTTAATACCTTAGCTGAAGTGGGCGTTATATCTACTGTAAAACCATTGAGTTGTAGTTGTTCTAAACTAACAGGAATATTCACCCCTGCATACTGATAGGAATTAATAGTCGTTCCAAAGGTTTTCTCAAAAGTTGTCCCCACATCAGTAGACATCAATGCGCCATTTTCGTCATACCAAGCAGAAGGCATATCAATTACCAGACGACCCCCTTCACGAACATAGTCAGACAAAATCTCCATTACGTCTTGATTCATCGCAATAACAAACGGTAAATAGATAATTTTATAGCGATGAGCAAGACCTTTTCTGAGATCGGAAGCCGTCACATACTCATAAGGAACATTGCCATTAATCAACGCACGACTAACCCCAACTCTTGCATCAATGGGTAATTGTCGAAATTTATCGCGCCCTCTAACAGAAATAGCTGCCCAGATGGCTTCATTATCCCATTCTGCATAAACCCCCACCAATGGTTCCTTGCGCGCTTTCCAGAGTTCATCGCGATATTTACGGGCGGTTTTGCCTATTTGACCTGCCCTGATCGCCCTTGGTGTAACCTGGTTATGTCGATCTAAAAGAGTAAACTCTCCAGCCTCCCAACCTGCGGTTCTTGCACTCCAGGCCCACAGACCAAACCCTTTATAACCAGCAGCTAGATAGGAGAGCATTAATTGAGTCATAGTACCCTGATCAACGGTGAAACCATTTCCTCCTTTGCCACCACTCAACTGCTGAGGGCCTCCTGTTGATTCCCAGGTTGCTGACCAACCCCCTTTAAAATAGTCATGGGTCAGTGCAGCTTGCATATAGATGGGTCGAACAATTTCGTGTTCAACTTCATCAAAATGCCAAGCCAGATGAATTGAAGGATAAAAAGAACCATAGTCTTTAATCAATTCAGCAATACCCTCCATATCAACACCGCGATAAGCAAAGGGTAAAAACATTCCCATTTCCCCCCCGGCCCTCAAAGGTTCATGGGGGTCAAATTTAAGATATTGTTCCATTCGTTCTCGAATACTGGTTATTTTCATATCTGCTTTGAAGCGAAAAATATCCCGTAGATAGCGATAATTCCGAGAACTCAATCTTCTCCCTTCAAAATCCTCCCAAGATTGAAAAGGCTGAGCTTGGAGCGCATGATTTAAGCTATAGGCATTGTTTAAGCGTTCTATGGTTGGATATTGTTTTTTTGCCCAAGCCGCAAAAGCTGATCGTGTCTCTTCTGGTAAATTTGGTCCGATGTTCCCCAAAGGTGGCACGGTTGAGTTGTTCTTGATAGTTTGTCTAAGCTGTTTGCGTTCTTCAAGCCTTTTAACGCGATCGCGGAGTCTAGCGGTTTGGTAAGCAACCATTTTCGGGTGAGTGCGAATGGCTGCTATGTCGGTGTTGCGAGGAATAGCTAGTTGATCGAGCAACTCATCTGTAATGGCTTCCCAACCCGCTTCACCATACCACCAAGGAATTATTCCCTCATCTAAGGCAATCATAGCTAATTGTTCACTTGTCCAACCAGAGATGGGAAAAAACTGTTTAAGAGAAGTAAAACCTAGTGCCTTCATGGTACGGAAATGCTCTCGGATTTCTGCTTCCCCCTCACCAGGCCGCTGGATATACACAACACCCACTGGTAATGGTGCTATTTTTCTGAATTTCTCTTGTGTAGGGGAACTGTGCATTCGGTCATACAGTTCAACGAGATAAGGATCTTTATTTTGAGCGCAGACACTATGCTCGAATAAAACGTTTGAAAGAAACAGAGAAACGCAGAAACTCAGGGTGATTCTTAGCATCACATTAGTAAGGAGAAAGTAAGCTGATTCTTATTTTATGATACACTACAAGGATAGATAAGAGTTAATAACTTTGGAATTATATTATGCCTTGGTTTGTAAAAATTGAGTCAGGAATTGTTAATAAAAAAGTTTTTGATCAATACGTTCCTGAACACAAAAAATATGTCCAAGAATTAATTAATCAAGGACATGAAGCAAAAACAGGATATTGGGGAGACTATGGGGGAGGAATGTTATTATTTAAAGCAGCTTCTTTAGAAGAAGCAGAAGCTATTGTCAAAAAAGATCCCCTCATCGTCAATAATTGTGTGGACTATGAATTGCATGAATGGTGTATTGTTTTTGAATAATACACCATTCAAACCTTAACTATTTTTCTTTTTATTAGACCGATTAAGTTTACGTTTGAATTGTGTTCCGAAAGCAATAGCGGTTGCAGTTCCTAATATAGTCAAAGGTTCAGGAACAGCTGAAATGGTAACATCATCAACAGCTAAAGGAATGACCCCATCAGCGAAAGCTCTAGGGATGTATAATTGTAAATCATCAAACCTTACCCCGGATAAAGAGAGGGTAGAAGATAAGTAGCGACCTCCTCGACCAAAGTCACTAAAATCTGTGATTAATACTGAAGTTCTAGCCACTGATTCCCCTTGAAAAAATGCTTCTAATACTAGGGAGTCATTAGAAGGAGGAAACACAGAATCACGAGAACCAAAAGAAGGATTCAAAGTCAATACATCTAAACTGACACTATGGGAAACTTGGCCAGGGGTAATCATCATCGAACCAAAGAAACCAATGGGAGTGGTTTCTACATCAGGAATGCCAAAAGTAAGATAATTGGGATTGGAAAAAAGAGGTTCAAATTGATTATCTGATTGAACTAGAAATTGCGGTGTTTCTAGTCTTCTACCAGCAATTAAATTTGAGAAGGTAATATCATCCTCAGTCACAGAGGAACCAGCAAAACCAGGTGTTAAACTATCAAAATTAGCCACAGCAGCTAGAGCAGAATTTCCCAATCCTAAGCTAGAAATAACCCCTATAAGGAGAAGGGAAACACGGAACTTCGAGGGGTTGATGTTACAAGAGGCAATATGAAAAACCAAGGACAAATTCCTCCACAATGTTTGAAACACTCATCTTTAAAAATTTGTTGACTAAGATAACACTTTTAAGGATAGTTTTGCTAGGATCGAACGAGGGGGTTGGTGTTATTGAACAGTGTTTATAAATTCTTCAACTTAAGTTAATTAATTCTTAACAATTCATTGACAGTTCAAGAACAAAAAATTCAAACCTTAACTATTTTTCTGTTTATTCATTAGGTCAGAAAAGAGTTTCAAGGTTCGCGAATGTCCTAACCAAAAATTGATAATGTAGTTAGCAGGGTCATCGTCCATAACCATGGTGCCAGCGTCATCGCTTGCCGTAACTTTGATGGTGTTGGTATTAACACCGGTGCGAGTGGCTAACTCTTTAGCTTGGAAGTACCAAGTTTCGCCAACATTGAAGATTTCATCCCCATTGACATCACCTTCAACGTATGTGGGATTGACATACTCCCCCACTAATTGCTTCGCAAAGCTACGCAATATAGTGGGGGATTCTTTCCACATCACTGTTAGAAATTCCTTGCTCAACGAGACGGCTTAGATTATTAATGTCTCCATTAAGAACCCAGAGGTCGTCCTCTCCCAAGGCGTTTTGGTCGGTTTGCGTATGCCCTACGCTACCGTTGAGATAATTTCCCAAATATTTCAACCCCTTTTTAAGAATATTAATTGCTGCGTTATGATCCCTATCTAAGACTATTTTACAATTAGGGCATTGATGAGTTCTGGTACTTAATGACTTTTGAACTCTTGTGCCACAAACTGAACAATCTTGAGTCGTGAAATGGGGAGGGACTGCAACACAAACAATACGATAAATCTTAGCAAAATAATTCAACCATTTAGTGAATTGATACCAAGACGCATCACTAATTGACTTGGCAAGCTTACGGTTTTTTACCAAGTTTCTGATCTTTAAAGACTCATAGACTACCAAATCATTAGACTGGACTAACGCCAAAGCATCTTTAATTGCTTTGTCTTTACGTTGTCTTGATACTTTAAGGTGAAGCTTGGCTACTTTTACCCGTTGCTTATGATAATTGTTAGACTGTTTCTTCCCTTTACGAAACCGTTTTGATAATCGTCTTTGCGCTTTTTTAAGACGCTTTTCCGACTTCCTTAAATAGCGTGGGTTGTCAACAGTATTGCCTTGTGCATCAGTGTAAAAATCTTTTAAACCCAAGTCAATTCCTGTTACTTGTCCTGTTGGTTCATGATGTTCTTGTCGTTCTACATCAATGAGAAACTGACAATAGTAACCATCACAACGTCTAACAACTCTAACCCGTCTAATCTGTTGTTCTGAATAATAAACTAGCGTTTTTTGACTACACCATAAATCAAATTCTCCTGCTTTAAAACCATCAGTGAACTTAATTTTACGCCTATCATCAGATAATTTGTATCCCGTTAGTTTATACTCAACAGAACGACTATGCTTTTTAAAACGAGGGAAGCCTTTCTTTCCTGGTGTTTTAGCACGACAATTTTGATAAAATCTATTAATTGATTGCCATGCTCTATCAGCAGAAGATTGACGAGCTTGAGAGTTTAATTTTGTTACCCAAGGTGTGTCTTGATTCTTGGCTAATGTAGAGCAAAGTTTTTGGAGATCATTGCGAGTTGTCTCCTTATTATCCATCCAATAACGAACACAGGAATTTCTGACAAACTGAGATGTGCGAATGGCTTCATCTAGTCTCTGGTATTGTTCTGGTGTTCCGTTTTTAAGCTTAGCTTCTACGACTAGCATTTATTAATACTCGACCTTGAATAGCTTAAGTTTAACACAGTTTACCCAGAAGTGCTAGAATTAAATCGTTGCTACGCAGTTTATTTATTGATTGCGATTCATCCCGTCGCTAAGGGTTCGGGGGTACTTGCCTACGGCTGCGATGCTTCCCCCTCGCCTATAGCGAGGGGGAAGCATCGCAATATTTTAGGTAAAAGTGGTAAAAATCCTCTCTAGAAATTATGAGTATTAATTCTCCTATTCGTGTGGCCGTGGTTGGCACCGGTTTCGGTCAAGCTATCCATATTCCCGGGTTACACCATCATCCCCGTACCGAGTTAGTCGCCGTTTACAATAGAGACTTAGGCAAGGCAAAAGCGATCGCCGATAACAATAAGATTCCCTATGCGTTCAATAATCTGGACAAACTCCTGGCCCTGTCCGATCTCGATGCGGTGACCCTCTCCACTCCCCCTTTCCTCCACTACGACATGGGGAAACAAATATTACAAGCAGGGAAACACCTTCTCATAGAGAAACCCATGGCCATGTCGGCCCAGGAAACCAAAGAATTGTATCATTTAGCAGCCCATAATAACCTGGTGGCCACCGCAGACTTTGAATTTCGTTATGTTCCCGCTTGGCAACTGTTGGCCGAAAAGTTAGAACAAGGGTATATCGGACAACCCAGACTGATTAAAATAGATTGGTTAGTGGCCAGTCGCGCCAACCCAGAACGGGGCTGGAACTGGTACGCCAGAAAGGATAGAGGGGGTGGTGTCTTAGGGGCCGTAGGTTCCCACGCTTTCGACTATATCCACTGGTTATTTGGCCCAGTGAAACGGTTATGTGCGAGGTTGGTATGTGCCATTAAAGAACGGCCAGATCCCCTAGAAAATGGCCAATTAAAGCCCGTCGATGCCGATGATACCTGTTTAATCATGTTGGAACTGATGGACGGTACACCGGTGCAGTTAACCATCAGTTCCGTCACCTATCATGGTCGAGGCCATTGGTTAGAAGTGTATGGCGATCGCGGTACATTAGTCTTAGGGAGTGATAACTTAAAAGATTATGTGCATGGGTTCCATTTACAAGCCGGACCTGCCGGAAAACCCTTAACTGAGGTGGAAATTCCCAAACACCTCGCCTTTCCTCAAGTATTTACCGATGGACGGTTAGCCCCCTTTATTCGTATTGTCGATCGCTGGGTAGACAGTATAGATCAAAAGCAATCCTTAGCCCCCTCCTTATACGAAGGGGTCTATTCTCAATTATTGATGGATTTAACCCATCAGTCCAGCGAAACAGGAAGGTGGGTTGATGTGCCTGATCTGAATTCTTTTATCTAATGATTTACAATTGTTTCATCACTCGGATAAACTCTAACGGTAAACCATCCCGATCAGCGATAAACGCCACTTCATAGACCGTGTGGCCGATCATTTGTTGCTCAGGTTCGAGTAAAATGGTTAGGGGAGCAAATTGAGTGGGATCTTGTTGGGAGAGTTCCGTTAACTTCGTTTGTAACGTCCTTAACCAACAGCTGAGATCCGAAACGCGATCGCTTAAATCAAAAGAGAGATGATAATAGCCCACATAATGCTCATCGCCAAAAGCATCAGGGGCAGGTTTGGGTTCAGGAATTTGAATCAGTTCAATTCTGCCCCCTAACCCTTCCATCCAACAGGCTAGGGTATAACCTGTAGAAAACCGTTCTGTAACAGTAAACCCCAACAGTTCATAAAAAGCGATCGCTTGATGAATATTAGCCGTGCGAATGGAAGCATGGTGCATCATTATTCAAACAGTCGAAAATAAGGATAACGTTTAGGAACCCCAGGCTCTTTTTCGAGGTCAAAATTAATAACATCCCATTGGGGTTCTTTGGGAATATCGGGGCTAAATTCCACCGGTAAACCGTACAACCGAGGCACCGACTGAGAGTTACCGCGCCAAGAGGTGTTACGCTCTAAGTAGGTACTCACCAGTTCTTTATAACGATTGGCGATGATCACCTTAGTTGCCCGATAGCCTTGAGTATACAAGCGATCCAACGCTTCGTGAATCTCAAAGCGAATACCGTCGGGATGGGTATGTTGTCGGTACCATTCCCCTTCCCACCGTCGCCAATGTCTACCGGACTGCAGATGGACTAACTCGTTATTTTTAGGGTTAGCTTCAAACGCACCGTGACGAGGACATAAATAGGTATCTGTCAAGGTCAAAGCAGGAATGACTTGACGACAATGGGGACATTGGATTTCTGGACCGTAAATAGGGTATTGTAAACTTAGAGTCATCTGTTTTTAGTTGTCTATAACTGCACTGGGTGGTCTAAATGCCTGTGCAAAATGGCTTGTGTGTGTTCTCAGCATCAGGGCAGACCAGGGTTTCTCGGCAGAAAGAAAAGGATATAACCCCTAGAGTGAGGACAAGCTTTCCTCTGCTGATCTCCTTAGACCCCTTGCTAGTAGCTATTATATCCACTAAATCCTGGTCGCCTCGATTCTACCGCGAGATTTTAGATTTAGCTTAGATTTATGTCAGAGTCCTCCTTGTCCCTTCCGTCTTTTTGGCCAGCCCCCGATCTGTCTCAAGCTGCTTTTATTGCCCCCAATGCGACACTTGTCGGGGATGTAGAAATTGCTCAAGGCGCCAGTGTTTGGTATGGTGCTGTGGTGCGCGGTGATGTAGAAAAAATCAAAATTGGAGCCTATAGTAACATTCAAGATGGAGCCATTCTCCACGGTGATCCCGGAGAAATTACCTGTTTAGAAGAATACGTTACCATCGGTCATCGGGCGGTGATTCATGGGGCCTATATCGAAAAAGCTTGTTTAATTGGCATTGGGGCGGTTATTTTGAACGGCATTCGCGTCGGAACCGGCAGTTTAATCGGTGCCGGGGCCATCGTCAATAAAGATGTGCCACCGCGATCGCTGGTAGTCGGCGTTCCGGCCAGACGGGTTCGAGATTTATCCGAGAGTGAAGCCGAAAAAATGATCGAACACGCTAAACGCTACCAACAACTGGCTTTAGTTCATGCGAACAAAGGAAACAATTTGGGATTCACAAATGACCCCGAATAAGCTATAAATAGAAACATAATTTTTTCATTAAAGTCCCATAATAAGTAAACAGAGGAAAAAACCATGGATTGGCGTGTTTTAGTTGTCTTAGGACCGATTATCATTGCAGCAAGTTGGGCAGGGTTCAACATCGCTGCTGCTGCTATCAGACAGGTTCAAGGGTTCTTTAATAAAGAAGCTTAATTTTAACCAGTATCACAGTCTTGGCAAGATACTGTATTTCTCCCTGTAGGGGTCAACGGTTGTTGACCCCTACCCTGTTTATGATTACTAGAAATTTATGTCTATCGCTGATAAAATTATTGTTCCCTTAGACGTTCCCACAGAGGACGCGGCGATCGCCTTATTAGATCGCTTGCCCCAAGTCACCTTTTGGAAAGTCGGGTTAGAATTATTCGTGGCCACGGGACCGGCTATTCTTAAACACCTCAAAGATCGACAAAAAAAGATTTTTCTCGACCTCAAATTTCACGATATCCCCAACACCGTCGCAGGGGCCTGTCGTAGTGCCTCTCACTATGGGGTTGATTTAATGACCGTTCATGCCACTGCTGGTAAAAATGCCCTCAAAGCAGCCATCCAAGCCCTTGCAGACAGCCCCTCACCCCCTCAATTATTAGCCATCACCCTGCTCACTAGCCTCAATTCACGGGATCTCGCCTTCGATCTCAAAGTCCCCCTAGAACTACCAGAATACGCCCTACAGATGGCTTTATTAGCCAAAGATTCGGGGATTAATGGGGCGGTATGTTCTCCCCAGGAAGTTGCTCAACTTAGACAAGTGTGTGGCCAGGATTTTGTTTTAGTTTGTCCGGGGGTACGCCCCACTTGGGCCCAAACAGGGGATCAAAGTCGGGTGATGACCCCGAAACAGGCCCTAAACGCAGGGGCTAATTATTTAGTCATTGGCCGGCCCATTACAATGGCAGATGATCCTCTTATGGCCTGGAATCGTATTATTGATGAAGTTAGCAGTTAGACATCACCACCCCAAGGCAAGCATTAGAACATGGTTCAATCTTGGACTGATCACGGTTCTTAGCATTTTGTCTGTTGCTCCTGTGACATCCGCTTCTTCTAAACAGGGAGAGACTTGTCCTACAGATATACAAGCGTTAACCGCTAAAATGTTAAAGGATTTACCCAGTTATGGAAACCGTGTTACCCAACGGGCCCGACGAGGCGATCGCACGGTTGAAGTCTATAACTATATTTTAGTGGCCGGCAACCCAGAATTTGAACCGTTACCCCTCAATACTTTACAGTATCAGCCGGAGTTACCTGATGATACGAAACAGGTGTTTTTTACTACCTTAGAACGACAATATACACCAACAGAAGCAATTCTCCTACAAAATTATTATTGGTTATTTTTAACCCCAAGTTCTGATGGTTGGCGATTAGCGTTATTATTTTCTCAACTAGCTGATTTAGAACAAGCGGATCTCCCTTTACCCCCCCAAGATGCTATAAATGGAGCGATCGGACAGGGGATACAATTATGGTTAAAAGATTGTCGCGCAGGGGTTTTAAGTCCTTAATTCCTGGTTAAGAATTGATGAGAATTACAAAAATTTGGGTAACCAAAAGATACTTAATATGGAAGAAAATAAAGTTAAACAAGCTCTAGAAAAAATACAAGATTTGTATAAAGGTGAACCGACAAAAATTGCTTGGCAAGTTGGTGAACAAATTTCTATTTTATTTGAAGAGTATCAATCTACTTATGATAATAAATCTTTTAGCGAGTTCTACAAACAAATATTATCATCGAGTCAAATTCCCTATTTTATCACTTAAAGAACTTATAGAAAAAGGTGAAATAGAATTACACTATGGAAAAAATAATTAATTGGGAGGGACATAATACTATTATGTCCTTATTTTTTGTCTTATTATTTCACAACAACTCTAAAAAATCATCAACATTTAATTCACAATCTTTCAAAATCTTAGTAAATAATCCTTTTCCAATGGTTTCTTTACCATGAACAGGAATAACCGTTCTTCTTCCATCAGCATGAATTAGGAAATGATGACTTCCTTTGATTCTAGCAACAGTAAATCCAGCTTTTTTCAAAGCTGATATCATTCTTTTTCCTGTCATTGCTGGAATATTACTCATGAGTTAATTGTGATTCTTTGTACTGCAACAAACTCCAAAGGTTCAAAGTCTTGATTTTCCATTTCTAAGCATAATTCGATAGCTTCTTTGATCCTTTCTATTAATTCATCATAGCTTTTTGCTTGAGTATGACATCCTTTTAAAGCAGGGACAGAAGCAACTAAATAGCCATCTGCATCTTTTTCAATGATTACATTAAACTGTTGTTTCATTTCTAATAAAATTGATTACTTAATTTTTGTGTGTTTTTTTATATTTTAGTCTTTCCAAACTATTATATCATTGTTCTTTGTAAGCTTTTTCTCAATTTAGGAATAGAAAGTAACTCACTGGTTTCTTATAAGTTTTCATAACTTTTTTGTGAAATAAGGATAGCAGAATCATTTTGACTTTGTATTTCATAAATAACATCCTCTTCAGTAACAGATTTGATCAGATTGTTTAAATCTTCTGGATGATCTGTAATGTTTAGCTTTTGTCTCATATTATTTAGTAAAATATCTCAAAATTAAATGGTATTGTAGAATATCATACTTAATCAATGAGATAAGATCAATAAAAATTATAGAAAAAAACAAAAATGACATTAAAATAAAAAAAGAAACTCAAACATTGAAACTTCATGAAGACTAAAAAAGAAACATGGAAATGTGTAGCAGGGTGTGGGGCCTGTTGTAACCTAGATCCAAGCGATCGCCCCGACTTAGAAAACTATTTAACCCCAGAAGAATTAGACCATTATTTCAGTTTAGTGGGAGAAGACGGATGGTGTATTAACTTTGACCCCGAAACCCGAAAATGTTTAATTTATGAACAACGTCCCCGTTTTTGTCGGGTTCAACCGGATACTTTTCAAGCAATGTATGAGATCGATCCCTCTGATTTTAACCAATTTGCCATAGACTGTTGTCGACAACAAATTGAAGGGGTCTACGGGTCGAAAAGTACCGAGATGGAACATTATAATCAAGGAATCACACAAACTAACGAACCACAGTAAGGAGGTGGGCCTATCGATACCATCTATGGAAACCTGCAAGGGTTAAAACCCAGTCAAATTAAGCAGTTAAAGCGACTGTATCATCAAAAACTACGGGGCGATCGCTTCACGTCTCCAGAGTTTGCCCAAAGACTGGCCGCCGTCAGTTCTGATCTGGGTCAAGGGGTATGCGCCTATATAAACCGTCGTGGCCAAGTCATTCGCGTCGGCGTGGGGACCCCTCGACAAACCCAAATCCCCCCCCTAGAATTACCGCGTTATGGGGCTGAACGCCTTTCAGGGATTCGCTGCATCGCTACCCAACTCAAAAGCGACCCCCCCAAAGAGTCCAGTTTGACGGCCATGGTACTGCAACGTTTAGATACTTTGGTTGTGTTATCTGTGACCTCAGAAGGAAAAATGCGACGGGGAGGTGGGGCAACCGGATACGTCAAAGAAGCCTATATTGCCCATTTATTGCCCGCCTCCGAGTTCAACCCCAACCATGCTTATTACTGGACGGTTTCCCCGGCCATGACCCTAGAAACCCTCGCAGAACAGGACTTTTTCGGGTTAGTAGAAGGGTTAGAAGCGGAGTTTCGTCGGGAATACGTGGCCCAACAGGTGGAAGGAGATCACGAACGGGTGGTGATCGTCGGGTTACAAACGGCAAAAATGAGCGATCGCGCCTTTGCTGAAGAGTTGGCCGAAATAGAAAGACTGGTGGACACCGCCGGCGGGGAAACGGTGGAAACTATCCAACAAAAGCGATCGCATCCCCATCCGCAAACCGTTGTCGGGAAGGGTAAGGTGGAAGAAGTCGCCTTACGGGTGCAAACCTTGGGGGCCAACTTAGTGGTGTTTAGCATCGACTTATCCCCGGCCCAAGTTCGTAACCTGGAGACTCAGCTAGGGGTCAAAGTAGTTGATCGAACTGAAGTTATCTTAGATATTTTTGCCCAACGGGCCCAGTCACGGGCCGGTAAGTTGCAGGTGGAGTTGGCCCAACTAGAATATATGTTGCCTCGGTTGGTTGGTAGGGGTCAAGCCATGTCTCGGTTGGGGGGTGGTATCGGAACCAGAGGACCAGGGGAAACCAAGCTAGAAACGGAACGTCGGGCCATTCAACGGCGTATTTCTCGCTTGCAACAAGAGGTGAATAAGTTACAGTCTCACCGGTCCCGTTTGCGTCAACAACGGCAAAAACAGGAGGTTCCCAGTATTGCGATCGTGGGTTATACCAATGCGGGTAAGTCTACGTTGATCAATGCGTTGACCAATGCAGAGGTGTACACGGCAGATCAATTATTTGCTACCCTTGATCCAACGACTCGCCGTTTATCGGGTATTGATGATAATACAGGACAACCTTACACTTTCTTGTTAACGGATACAGTAGGATTTATTCATGAGTTACCCCCATCTTTAGTGGATGCGTTTCGCGCCACCTTAGAAGAGGTAACCGAAGCGGATGCGTTGCTGCATTTGGTTGATTTATCCCATCCTGCCTGGCAACATCATATCCAGTCTGTGATGACTATTTTACAGGAAATGCCTTTAGTTCCGGGTCCGATTTTATTAGTATTTAATAAGATTGATACAGTAGATGGGGACACTTTGCGGGTTGCCCAAGAAGAGTATCCTTTAGCTGTATTTATTTCTGCTAGTCAACGGTTAGGGTTAGAAACGTTACGCCATAAGTTGAGTCAGTTGGTTCAATATGCGTTGAATAATTCTAGTTTTTAACTGTTATCAGTTTAAGATTGTTTGACTGTCTATTTTAAGATTAGAAAAGGCTAGAGGAGAGATAACTCCTTTAGTTAGTTTAATTTGTTTGACATAACAATCATTTTCTGGTTGTTGAAAGACGATCAGTTGACTATTTTTGATATCTATAATCCAATACTCTTTGATTCTAGCAAGGGCATAGATTTTTTGTTTTGTTTCTAGATCATATTTTAATGTGCTGTCTGAAACTTCAATTAATAAGTCGATATCTTCGGGATAGGGATGACGAGTATCATAACGTTCTAGAGGTAATTTAGTGATGATAATATCGGGTTCGGGTTCAGAGTAAAACAGCGTAATAGGGTGTGCCTCAAAAATGATAGCTTTTCCTCTTAGTTTCTCTCTAAAATAATCAGCTAGTTTAAAAGTGACTCTTCTATGAACAGGTTTCTCTGGAGTCATTTCTACTATTTCCCCTGCAATTAACTCCACTTTTTTTTGTGCTAGAATACCAGCGTCAATCATATTGTGATAGTCTTCAATTGTCCATTTTACTAATGTTGGCATAGTTATAAATTAGGTTTGGTAATTTAGAAATATCTAACTAATAAATTTTACTTCAGTGAGCAATTTTTATAATAATTACTTGAATTGTCTGATCATCAACTTGGTAAATGATACGATAATCTCCTAAACGATAACGATAATATCCTTTTAATTTACCTTTAAGAGATTTAATATTAGAATGTTGATAAGGAGTTTGTTCTAAAATCTCAAAACTTTTTGCTAGTTTTTTAGCCAATATTTTATCAGCATTTGCATAAAAAGCACTAGCTTTCTTTGTTAAAACAACTTTATACATCCTTTCTAACGTCTCGCCAGTCTGTTAATTCTCCTTTCTCAATATCTTCTTTAGCTAACTCAATATCCTCTATTAAATCAGGGATTTCTAATAATTCTGTTGTTGCTTCTTCTCTTTCTTGTTCTATTAAACTATTAATGAATTCATAAGCTAGATTTAGATTAGCCTCTGATAGTTGATCTACAGATTGATTTAACGATGTTTTAATGATTTCTTTTTGAGACATAGACGTAACTGGTCTTATAATATTATATTATTCTCATTATAGATCACATACCTATAACTTGCAGCTACATATTAATATAAGTTGAAGTTTTATAGGTAATAAATTTAGTTTTTTTGTAAGGTTCCTAGAAAGTAATGGATATTAAGTTTACAGGTAAATATAAGTCAATCACAGCATTTGAGTGGTTAAATATTCCTAAGTTTGCTGTTATTACAGGCCCCAATGGTACAGGAAAATCTCAACCCCTTAAGTTGATTTATAATACAATTATTCAAAGTTTACAACAAAAAGAAACAGTGGATATAAAAAATGAATCTATTCAAAGACATGAAATAAGCTTTATAACTTTACAATATCCAAAATGGATAACTAAAAGAAGTGGGAGAGTAATAGTTAACCGAGTTTATACACAAGTATTTGAACCTAAAGGAAAAGTTATTAATTTTGATAACGTAGAGAAAGCATTTAGGAAAATCAATCTTATTCCTAACGATATTATTGATTTATTTAATGAAATCAGATAGATTGAGTTAAGTTAACATAAATGTTAAACTTATTATATAAGACATGACTAATTATCGATCGCCTCACAAACAAACCCTTAAAATCATCAAAGATGGGTTAAAAGTCACCAAAGATTATTATAGACAAAAGTTTATTAATAAACTTCAACAAAGACGTGGTTATTGGTCAAAGTTTAGACATTATCTATTTCTAAACCCTAATCTTAATTTCGGTATTTTAGTATTTATTTGGTTGATTATTATTATTATTTCTATTGTATTTGACATGAGAAGTAGAGATGATCTCACGAAAGTGATTTTTATTTGTATTTCTCTGATATCTCTATTTAGGGTTTGCTGAATAAGTTACTCAAAAATTTATGCCACTTTTGACCAAGAATTTCCTGACAAATCAATAAGTTTCAGCACAGAAAAATCTTTTAAACTATAATCAAAATTAATGAGA
>JASJBX010000086.1 GCA_030066295.1 Crocosphaera sp. | reverse complement strand
GTTAGAGAAATTCCCAACGTTAAAATATTAAAAGTCTCCGATCGCACCTTTGAACTCCATCGTAAAGGTAAAATTACCGTAGAAAGTCGTCTACCGCTTCATTCTCAAGGGGACTTGGCTATGGCTTATACTCCAGGAGTGGGCCGCATCTGTAAAGCGATCGCCCGTGATCCGGCGGAAGTCTATAATCTCACCATCAAACATAACACCGTGGCCGTGGTAACCGATGGCAGTGCCGTCTTAGGCTTAGGAAACCTTGGTCCCGAAGCAGCTTTACCTGTTATGGAAGGGAAAGCCATGTTATTTAAAGAATTTGCCGGCGTGGATGCCTTTCCTATCTGTTTGGCCACCCAAGACACAGAAGAAATTATTGAAACGGTTAAACGCATCGCCCCAGTGTTTGGTGGGATTAACTTAGAAGATATTGCAGCCCCCCGTTGTTTTGAAATTGAAAAACGCTTACGTCAAGAACTGGATATTCCTGTGTTCCACGACGACCAACATGGGACGGCCATCGTCACCTTAGCTGCCTTATTTAACGCCCTGAAATTAGTCCAGAAGCCCTTAGAAGGGGTTCGCATCGTCATTAACGGGGCCGGGGCTGCTGGGGTGGCTATCGCCGCTTTATTACGCAATGCTGGGGCAACCACCATCTGGCTCTGTGACTCAAAAGGCTTAATTTCCCACAGTCGGACCGATCTCAACCCACAAAAACAAGCCTACGCTGTCAGTGCCAGTGGGACGTTGGCCGATGCCATGCAAGGGGCAGATGTCTTTTTAGGGGTGAGTGCGCCGGGAGTGGTTACCCCAGAAATGGTGCGCTCGATGAACAGAGATCCCATTGTTTTTGCTATGGCGAACCCCATCCCCGAAATTCAACCAGAATTGGTGATGAAGGATGTGGCGGTGATGGCCACCGGACGCAGTGACTATCCTAACCAGATTAACAATGTATTGGCTTTTCCTGGGGTGTTTCGCGGGGCCCTCGATTGTCACGCTAAAAATATTACCGAGCATATGTATTTAGAGGCCGCTAAAGCGATCGCCTCTTTGGTCAATCCCAGTCAATTAAATGCTGAACATATCATCCCGTCTGTGTTTGATGAACGAGTCTCTCATGCTGTGGCTAGTGCGGTAGAATTGGCAGCCCGAGAAGATGGGGTTGCGGTTCAATAGCAATAAACGGGGGAATTTTCCTCCGTTTTCTATTTAGAAACTGATCTCGACTCATTGTAAACTATTTTGCCCACCCTACGGCTAAACCATAGCTGACACATTACTCAAATTTAATTGCTGCAACGCTTGCCAATTGATAATATCCTCATACAAAGATTCATAGCCTTTGACGTTCGGATGTAAGCCATCATTAATTAATCTTGACTTAGGATAATTTTCTCCCCTGCCTAACCATAAATCAAAAATATCTAAGTAAGGAATATTCCGAGATTGACACGCTTTTTTTGTCGCTTCCTTATAACGATATTGGTCAAAATGATTAAAATAAAAACAGTCGATAAAGGGCATTTTTGCTTCATCCACAGGAACCATCCCCACAAAATAAACAGGAGATAATTGCTGCGCTTTATCCAATAAATTCTCAATTTCCTGTTGATAGGTATCAAAGTCTGTAAACAAACGCCCATTCGGCCGTCTCAACCTCGCTGAATCATTCACCCCAACGGAAAGCATAATCACATCAGGAACACGGTTGCGTAACTCTCCTCGATACCGATATTCCCCTTCTAACCGTTCGGCCACTTGATGGGTGCGATCGCCTCTCACCCCCAAATTATACAACACATGACCCTGTTCCTGGGCCATCCACTGACGACGCAATCTTTCAACCCATCCCCCCCCAACGGGATCACCGTACCCATACACTAAACTATCTCCTAAAGCCACTATTCTCAACGACTGGGTGTTAAAAGATGAATTCCACATTTGGGTGGGGGTTGCAATAGTTGACATCAAGGGAACTCCTATATTAACGGTTCGTAAAACAACTTTATATTTCTATATAAAACTTGATTTTAACTTAACTCTGTGAAAAGGTGAATGTAATATTTTTTGTAGTATAATTGTAGTGTAATGTCTTAAAGAAAAAATCTATGCCTTACCAACCTTTAAAAATTAGTACAGAGAAACCCGTATTATCTTGGGCTGATCATGATTTAGGATCGGCTGAAATACAGATGGCCAAGAATGTGGCCTCTCTACCTTTTGTTTATAAGCACGTTGCTTTGATGCCGGATGTACACTTAGGAAAAGGGGCGTTAGTGGGGTCAGTTATTGCCACCGAAGATGCAGTTATTCCGGCTGCTGTGGGGGTGGATATTGGTTGCGGGATGGCTGCGATTAAAACCCCTTATAAAGCCGATCAATTAGAAGGAAAATTAAAGCAAATTCGCTCAGAAATTGAAGCCACTATACCAGTCGGTTTTGAACAGAATAAAGAAGCGGATAAAACCGTTACCAATTGGCAAAATTGGCGAAATTTTAAGGACTTACATAAAGGAGTTCAAAACTTAGAAATTAAAGCCTTAAAACAAATGGGAACACTAGGGGGTGGTAATCATTTTATTGAAGTTTGTTTGGATACAGAAGAACAAATTTGGTTAATGTTACATTCCGGTTCTCGTCATATTGGCAATAAGTTAGCACAGTGTCATATTGGGACAGCGAAAGAGTTGGCAAGGTTAGCAAATCTTTCCTTACCCGATCCAGATTTAGCTTATTTTGTAGTCGGTACGGATGAATTTGCTGCTTATTGGCGTGACTTACAATGGGCGCAAAATTATGCTCGTTTTAACCGAGATGTGATGATGAAACGGTTTAAACACATCATCGATAAACATTTAGCAGGAGGTAAACCAACTAAACCCTTATTATCGGTAAACTGTCATCATAATTATGCGGAAAAAGAGCTACATTTTGGTAAAGAATTGTACGTGACTCGGAAAGGTGCAGTGAGAGCAAGGGAAGAAGATTATGGCATTATTCCTGGTTCAATGGGGGCAAAATCTTACATCGTCAAAGGGAAAGGAAACCATGATAGTTATTGCTCTTGTTTTCCAGCAGAAACATTGATCTTAACAGAGCAAGGATTGATGAAAATTGAGGATGTTTTTAACTCATCAAATACTGTTAAATTGATTGCTTATGACCAAGAATCTCGAAAATTTGTGCCTAAAAAAATTATTGATAAAAGTGTACGCAATGCTTTTATTAATAAATATTCTCTATCTCAGACAAGAAGACGTTTAGAGAATACAATTTGTTGTACACCCAACCATCCTTTTGCTACTTATAAAAAAGGAGAATTGGTTTATGACTCCGTTGAAAAAATTGCTGATCATCAAAGTGGAGTTATTATTCCAACTCAGATTAATTTATCTTCACAATTAACTTTTGAAGAACAAGATCACAATTTTTATTATCTTTTAGGTGTTATTTTATCTGATGGAACAATTCATCTAAATGAGAGAGCAAACGCACCAGATATTAATCAACGTCCACGAGAAGGAAAATATTTACAGTCTTATGTCCGCATTTTCCAAGCAAATAAACCCGAAAAACAAGCGTTTATGAATCATATAGAAACCTTACTAAGAAGTTATAGTGATCAGGTTTCTGTAAGAATCAGTCCACCACGAAACAGTAATTTACAAAGTCGAATTATTCAAGGAACAGGTTTGATTGAATTAACAATTAGTGACTTAGATTTTGTTAATAAAATCAACAATATTCTACCTAAGTTATCTAATATCTTGTTAACTAATTCTTGGTTAGCCTTACACTTTTTAGCAGGTTATTTAGATGGAGATGGTAGTTATAACCGTCATACCATTTCTATTAGTGTTGGTAAAACTGAGATGTTTTGTCCTTTAGTCTGTACTTTTTTGAGTCTGGGTATTGCTTATAAAGTTTACCGAAATCGTAATCATTATGTAATTGAATTTCGGGATAATGTCATTATGAATAAAGTGCGTGAAATTTGTCAACGATTACAGATTACAGAACCTCCAAAACGACTGTATTCCGATAAGCTATTATTAGCAAAAACCCTTATAGGGGGTCAATTGAAATGTGAGGATTTGACCACAATGGCAAAACAAGAAAAAATGGTGAGCGTCCATAAACTTGAAGGCAAATCATTAGATAAAAGCTTAGCGATGAATCGAGTTTTTCCTATTGAGACAGTCGGGGAAACTGCCGTTTATAATTTTACCGTTGAAGACAATCATAACTATATTGTTTTCACTGACTTTTATACCCCTGTTTTGGTTCATAATTGTTCCCATGGGGCTGGCCGTTTAATGTCCCGAAATCAAGCTAAAAAACAGTTTACCCTTGATGATTTAGTTGAACAAACACAAGGGGTAGAATGCCGTAAAGATCGAGGAGTTTTAGATGAAATTCCTGGGGCTTATAAACCCATTGAAAAAGTGATCAATCAACAATCAGATTTAGTAGAAGTTGTTGCGACTTTGAAACAGGTTTTATGTGTCAAAGGATAATAAGTAGGGTGGGCATTGCCCACCTTATTTATTCAGTTTAATAATTATTTTGAAAATAATCCATCATTACGGTTTCAACCACGGGAACACTAACAGAATTTCCGAACTGTTTATAAGCAGCCCTATCATCAGGATGTAATTTGAAACTATCAGGAAAACCTTGTAATCTCGCACATTCTCTCGGTGTAAGCCTTCTCGGTTTATTATTAGTAACTATACCTAATCTATGAGCATCAGCACTGGTTAAAGTGATAGAAATACTATCAGGATCTAAAAATTTAAACACTTCAAAAGATAAATTTCCACAAACTGGCCCATATTTACTTGATTCTTTTTTAAGATAACCTTTAGCTAATAAACTTGTAATAATTGCTTCTAAATCATCATTAAAGTAAAATGTTTTTATTTGTTCTAAAGTTAAACTTTTCCCATCTTGATGAGTTCCAAATACTTTTTTCCTACGATTAGCAATTAATAAATTCATGAAATTTTGTTCTGCATCAGTACATTTCCCTTTAAGTCCTAAATCCCAAGAATGTAAAGAATTTCCTCCTCTGAAATCAATTAGCCTTGTTCCATGTAATTTATTAAAATGTCCTCTAACAGCATGATTGAGTAAGTCAGTAAAATGTTGGGAACAAAAGTATTTTTCATCTACTTTATCTTCCAGAATATCTTTAACTGTTAGAGGTTTAATAGGATAATTTATAGGAACAAAAAGACTCCCTTGAATTCCAACTTTTTTATAAGCATGAGAATCAATAGCACCTTTATCTGATCTAATATTTAAGTTAGGTTTACAACCCTTTTTTCCTAAAATATAGATTCTTACTCTATTTTGAGGAACGTTAAAATTACTACTATTTAATAATAAATATTCAACACCATAACCTAAGTCATTTAACTTAGTTATAATCGTTTTTAAAGTTCGTCCTTTGTCGTGAGTTATTAAGCCTCTAACATTTTCTAATAAAAACCCATCAGGCTGATATATATTAAGAATTCTTTCTACTTCAAAAAAAAGGGTGCCACGGGTATCTCCAAAGCCTTGATGTTTTCCTGCATAAGAAAAAGGTTGGCAAGGAAATCCTGCTAATAGAAAGTTAAAAGATGATATTTTTTTTATCTTTTTAATATCGCCTCTTGGTATCTCATGAAAGTTTAAAGCATAGGTTTCACAAGCTTTATTATCAATTTCAGAACTTAAAATACAACGACTTGAAATGTCTAATTTTTGACAGGCCAATTCTAACCCTAATCGTATTCCCCCAATACCAGAAAAAAGATCGATAAAATTAATCATATTAAAACATCTTTAATGAAATTTGCTAATACTTGAAACTCCATTTGTCTATAAGCAATTGTACAATCACTATATTGATAGTAATTTGTATGTTTTTATGATATTCTAGAAATCTCAAAAGTCTTGATAAAGTTAGCTTAATTATATACAACTTTTGAGTTAAGTGTATCGTATCAGTATCAAATATTTATGACTTAAAGTTATACTCGGAATGAATTTCCCAATTTTTGCCATTATGTATGAGTAAAGTGAGTTTATTTATAATAAATTCATGATAAATTTCTTTATTTTCAAACTCTGACCAAGCTTGATAAAAATTCCTTTTTGTTAAATCTCTAAACCCAACGGTTAAATGGGGAGAAAAAGTACGATTTTTGGACACTTGATGCACAATATTTAGAGAAGATTCTAAATGAGACATTAATGATTTTTGAATAGATAAAAGTTCAGCAGTTTTTAATACATTAATATAAATAACACGAGGTTTAAACGCAGCAAACCCATTTAATGTCATAGAAAAAGGTTGTTGAGATGCTGAGAAATGGTTTAATTCTTGAATTAATTTAGGTAATGTTTCCATATCCCATTCAAAAGGTGGTTGTAAGGTAATATGGGGTGGAGATTTTAAAGCAGCTTTACTATTATAAACCTCTTTAAAATATTTTTTTATTTTTGTGGCTTCTTTTTGTACATTTTGGGGAGGAAGTAGGGCGATAAAAAATCTTTTTTTTAAAGCTTTTTGTGGGTTAGTCATTGGTTTAATTTAGTGATTTTTAACATTTTATTTCCTTGAGGTTGTAATTGATAGGAAACTTCTTCCAGTTTACAATTATAACCTTTATATTCTAGAGATTGAATAACGAAATTAAGATGAGGTGAGATTTCATGGTTTAAAGTTATTAGAGGAAAAATTCTAACTTCCTGACAAACTCTCAGCATTTCACTAATTGAATCTAAATGAAACTGTTGATCCAAATGGGCAGAATAAAGAAAAAGAAAATGAGAAATTAATCCTAATTTATATTCATTATCTTTATACTTTAATTTAGGTAATTCTCCTATTTCATAACGATTTTCCTTTTTTGCTTGTTCATAATCTTGACAAAAAAGAATCATGGCTTTTTCTCTATTACTTTTTAATTGCTGTGGAGATTTATGATAAGTCCAAACCCAATTATTTGCTGTTTTTTCCACTTGTTCAATAATGTTATCAATGACATCATAAAAGCGGGTTTTAATTTGTTGAGTATTAAATACATAAATCGGATCAACTGATTTAATTTCATAACCCAATTGTGTTCCTTCTGCATTAAAACTAGCCGGTCCATCTGCAACACTCAGAATTAATTTTTTACAATCATATTCTGTTAGGCTAAACATCCTAACATACTCATCCAGAGTTCGACCAATTGGCACAATTTTGTCTAAATGTAATACCATAAAATCTTCTCCAAACTGAAACCGTTTTTTTATCTTAATACTATTCTAAATAGAGTGTAACACTGCGACTTCACTAAGTGTTACACTCTACAATGGTTTAATGTGCTTTGATTATGCAGTTTGAGCTTGTTTGTCTCTTTCGAGCAACTTGATGATGGAATTTTTTTCTAGTAATCCTAAAACTTTTCCATTTTCTCCCACTACCGTAAGCTGTTTTAAGGGATCATCTTCCAGCATTTTAACCACTTCTAAGAGGGTTTCATCAGATTTGATGGTAATCAAGTCTTTCACGGGTTCCATTACCTCAGAAAGCTTAATTTCTGTCCATTCAGATGTAGAAATTTTCTTCAATCCTTCGACTTCTAAAACCCCTGACAAATTCCCTTCTTCATTAACAACTAAGAACTTTCTCCATTGATTCTTTCCAATGACATAATCATTGACAAATTCACGAATGCTTAAGGCACCAGATACAATGGGACTATCAGCAATAATGGCATCTTCTGCTGTGTAACCATTCAAGGTTTCTTGAACTTGTGCAGACTGAGCAGAAACCCCTGCATTTTGTAACAAGAAGAAACCAATTAATAGCGTCCAGAAATTACCAAACTGGATGATTCCCAAGATGGATAAACCACCCACCGCAACCGCTAACCAACCGAAAACCTGTCCGACGCGACTGGCAAAAATAATCCCTTTGTTGGGGTTACCTGTAATCTTCCAAACAATAGACTTTAATATATTTCCTCCATCTAAAGGTAGGCCAGGAATTAAGTTAAATAGTCCTAAAACTAAGTTGATAAAGGCCAATAACTCAATAATGGCTTCAATGGGTGCAGGAAAGTCAACATTAAACGCAGTTAAAAAGAAAGTAGCTGATAATAATAAGCTAACAGCCGGTCCAGCAATTGCTACTAAAAAAGCTTGTAACGGTGTATCAGATTCTTTCTCTAAACTGGCTAATCCTCCGAATAAAAATAAGGTAATCGATTTAACATCAATGCCTTGAGAAATGGCCACAAAACTATGGCCTAATTCGTGAGCAAGTACCGAAGAAAATAATAATAAAGCAGCAACAAAACCCAAAATCCAAGGCACAAAGCCAGTTAATTGTGGGAAGTAAGCTAACTGTTGTCCATAACTAAAAGTAACTAAGCCTAAAACTAAAAACCACGACGGGTTAACATAAAAAGGAATACCGAATAAATTTCCAACTCTGATATTGTTATTCATCTGAATAACCTCCTATTTTTGTCAGCGATTTTATCTTATTTCGCTGTTTCTTAAACCTATTGTAACGAAATGTAAAAATGAGGAAAATGAGCAATTATCGTAAAACCCGTCCTAACAGGTTCGGTTTCCCCGCACTGAACTTTGTGGCATAATCAAGAAAAGAACCCATAGGTACACCGCCTACGCTAAAGCCAAAAGGCAAAACTGGGTGAGAAAAAGGTTTCAGGTGTTGTCAATGTCAAACACCAAAATGCGTAGTGTTATGCACTCATCCTATGGGTTAAATTATTAGATTTTTCAGTACGCACTGTGCTAGTCTATCTTTAAAGTTATTGAATTTCTCTTTATGATAATCTCAGTGTTATTATTAAACAGAACTGTAAAATATTAGATTGTTTTATGTCAAGCAATTATATTGAGGAAATTAATAATATTTTAAAACCCAACCCTTTAAACTCTCATCTTGTTTTAGATTTATTTGCAGGATGTGGTGGGTTATCTTTGGGATTTGAAGCACAAGGATTTGAGACTTATGGATTGGAAAAAGATGAAGATTGTTGTTATACATATGAACAAAATTTACAGGGTAACTGTGAGCAAATAGAGTTAACTGTTAAGAGTAAATTACCGACTACATCTGTAATCATTGGTGGACCTCCTTGCCAACCTTTTAGTGTTGGGGGAAAACAAAAAGGTTTAACAGATTCAAGAGATGGCTTTCCTATTTTTATCAACGCTATCAAACAAGTAAAGCCTGATATTTGGTTATTTGAAAATGTGAGGGGTTTACTGTATAAAAATAAATGGTATTTTGAGGAAATAACGCAAGTATTACAGGAGTTAAACTATATTATTGAATGGAAATTATTAAACTCAGTTGATTTCGGAGTGCCTCAAAATAGACAAAGATTAATTGTCGTTGGCCATCGAGGAAAATTCCAATTTCCTCAAATTTCATCTAAGCGAATTACAGCAGGAGAAGCATTAGGAGAATTAGCTTTTCAAGTGTTACCTAATTCCAAATTTTTAACCCCTAGCATGGATAAATATATTGCTAAATATGAGAAAGCATCTTGTTGTAAACGGCCTCGTGATTTACATTTAGATAAACCAGCAAGAACATTAACTTGTCGTAATTTAGCCGGTGCAACAGGAGATATGCAAAGAATTAAACTTCCTGATGGTAGAAGAAGACGGTTATCAATTCGAGAAGCAGCGCGTTTACAAAGTTTTCCCGATTGGTTTGAATTCTCTGGAAGTGAAACAAGTTGTTATAATCAGATTGGTAATGCTGTGTCTCCATTATTGGCTTTTTATTTAGCAAAAAGTGTCCGTGATTATCTAGAGTCTAGTTATCGTTTATCATCCGAAGAACTTAAAAAATATACGCTTCCTCAACAATTATCTTTACATTTATGAATTCTAAAGACTATATTACAAAATCAACTAAAAACTCTGAAGTTAAGTCATTGATTAATGAAGCTTTGCTAATTCTTGATCAATTAGGTATCCCCTTAAAAAACCAAACAACTAGAAGACTAGAAAGACTGGGAATGGCTTTTTTAGCTGTTACTAATATCAAAAATAGTCAAGATTGGAAAAATATTAAAACAACCTCTCAAAATCATTCTTTCTTAGTCGAATCCGATCCAGAATTACAAGCAATTCACAAAATAAAATGGAACGAAATATTAGATCAACTCGAAACATAACTAAAGAGATTAAATAGTTGCTTTAGCTGTTGCTGATCTTCTGCTGTCAAGGGAATGTTAATGGTTTTTATTTCTTCTGGGGTTCTTTTTTTAACGGATAAAATTTCAATACCAACTATTTGATCTGTCTCGTCATAGTCACAAATAACACCTTCTCCTATGGTTTCCGAGTCAATAATTTTAGAATCTCTGAGAAGAATATAAGCTGCATCCGCATCGGGATCATAAGTAATCTTTTTCATAATTTTCCTCTCATAGAGCGATCAAAGTGAACAGTAATAACCTTGATAGAGTTTTCAGTTGGCTTATAAACAACTCGCAAAACACGATTACCAAACTCAGGAATACTGGCTAACCCATGAAGCAACTGAGTATTTTTTCTGTCGGGTTCAACCTTTTGAGGATTAACTCGTAAGAAGATTTCATGATCTTACCCCTTTATTATATTTATGAATGCTAAATTAAAGAAGAGATATTTCTGCGTCTATTTCAACTATGGCTCTCATTGTCCAAAAATACGGGGGAACCTCCGTCGGGTCCGTCGAACGCATCCAAACCGTTGCTCAACGTATTCAAAAAACGGTTCAACAGGGAAATACAGTGGTGGTAGTCGTCTCTGCCATGGGAAAAACCACCGATACTCTAGTCAGTTTAGCCCAAGAAATCACCGCCAACCCCTCCCGACGGGAAATGGATATGCTACTCTCTACAGGAGAACAAGTGACCATCGCCCTCTTAACCATGGCCCTACAAGAAAGAGGACAAGCAGCCATCTCCTTAACTGGGGCGCAAGTTGGCATTGTCACCGAAGCCGAACATAGTCGGGCCCGTATTCTCTCCATTAAACCAGATCGCATTAAAGGCCATTTAGACAAGGCTGAAGTGGTCGTTGTAGCAGGATTTCAGGGTATTAGTTCCCTGGAAAACTTAGAAATTACCACCCTGGGCCGTGGGGGTTCCGATACCTCTGCCGTCGCCCTAGCAGCCTCCCTCAAAGCCAGTTTTTGCGAGATATACACCGATGTTCCAGGGATTTTGACCACCGACCCCCGTATCGTCCCAGAAGCGCGGTTAATGGACGAAATTACCTGCGATGAGATGCTAGAATTAGCCAGTTTAGGGGCGAAAGTGTTGCACCCTCGGGCCGTGGAAATCGCCCGTAACTACGGTGTCCCGTTGGTGGTGCGATCGAGTTGGAGTGATGCGCCGGGAACCCGCGTTATTTCCCCTATTCCCAAACCCAGATCCCTAGAAGGGTTAGAACTGACAAAAGCGGTGGATGGGGTAGAATTTGACGGAGAACAGGCGAAAATTGCCCTCTTACGGGTCCCCGATCGCCCCGGTATTGCAGCCCGTTTATTCGGCGAAATCGCCCATCAACAGGTGGATGTCGACTTGATTATTCAATCTATCCACGAAGGCAATAGTAACGATATCGCCTTCACCGTGATCAACAATGTCTTAACCAAAGCCGAAGCGGTTGCAGAAGCCATCGCCCCGGCGTTACGCAGTACCCCTTCCAACGCCACCGAAGCAGAGGTAATGGTGGAAACCGGCGTGGCCAAAATATCCATCGCTGGTGCTGGAATGATTGGCCGGCCAGGGATTGCAGCGAAAATGTTTAAAACCTTAGCCCAGGCCAAGATTAACATCGAGATGATCTCCACCTCAGAAGTGAAGGTGAGTTGTGTGGTAGCCAAAGAAGAAGGCGATCGCGCCATACAAGTCTTATGCGAAGCGTTTGATGTGGAATTATCCCCTAACCCAGTGGCCTCTCAAGCAGTGGAGATGTCCCCTCCGGTACGTGGGATCGCCTTAGACCAAAAACAAGCTCAAATTGCTATTCGTCACGTTAAGGATAAACCGGGGATGGCGGCCAGTATTTTTGGCGTATTGGCGGATAATAATATTAGTGTGGATACCATTATTCAGTCCCAACGCTGTCGTATTTTAGACGGAATGCCGACCCGTGACATTGCCTTTACGGTGGGAGAAGGGGATACTGATGCAGCCTGTCGGGTGTTAAATAGCTTATCTGATGGCTTTGATGAGGTGGTGGTAGACGAAGATATTGCTAAAGTCAGTATCGTCGGTGCGGGGATGGTAGGACAACCTGGCGTGGCAGCCCAGTTTTTTGCAGCTTTGGCCAAAGAACAGATCAATATCAAAATGATTGCTACATCTGAGATTAAAATTAGTTGTGTGGTTCCCCAAGAAGAAGGGGTTAAGGCCTTAAAAGCGGTTCATCACGCTTTCGAGTTAGCCGGCATAGAAACGGTAGAAGTTCCCGCTTGATTATTCTAGTTAAGTTGAGTGTGGGGAGAGGGGGAGACGGAGGGACTGGGAGACAGATATCAACGGCAAACCACGAACTCTGAAACTTGAACCCTTTTTCCACTTATTTCCACTTATCGGGAAAAACTCAAATCCCTCAATTCCTGAATTAATAGGGTTTTTGGGACTGACATCACCCCTTGTCACCTCATAAGATGAGGATAACAAGAGGAACGAGGTCATCAAAATGTTCACCAACATCAACAACACCAACATCATTCGCAACTATGTTATTCTCGCTGCAACTGTGATGTTAACGTCTGTCGCTTTAACCGATACCTTCCTATCCCCCACTCGTAGCGGACAACAAGAACGTCTCAATAGCTATGGACAGGTGGCAAAAGCTGGTTTTGTAGCTTACTCTCAAAAAATTGGTCGTTAAGATGACCTCTGTTGCCGAAATTCTCTAGTTATCGTCTTATAACTAATTTTTCTTAAGAGTTTGTAGTTGCTGAAGCAAAACGTCGATTTCAGCTTGTAGATGTAAATATTTCACCTGTTGTACCACTGGATAAGCTTTTCTTACTTTTATCATCTGATTATCTCTATCTTTCACCCCGAATGATTGGTTATGGGAATGGTTAGGGTTAGTTTCAGAAGTTTCCGAAGATGAACGAGATAGAATTTGAGTTGTCATAGATTTTGCTAAGTATATTTACTTATCTTGTTTGTCTTGTGATGCACATTGTAACAAATCTTTGCGATCGTGTATAGTGCATCACGTTAAAATTCTGTCATTGCAGTGGCTTTCCTACTGTTGTCTGTGATACACAGTCATTAAATTGCCTTGAGGGTTGTATACTTCGATCGACTTACCGCTTTGATTGCTTATCTTTTGTAAGCGATGTTCAAAAGTAGAAAGATGATTGAGAAGTTCGACTTGAATTTGTAAATTTCCTTGTGCTTTTGCTTGTACAGCAGTCATCCATACCTGTTCTAAATAGTGAGATTCTAGTTTCATTTTAATTAAATTTTCTGTAATTTTATAATCACATATTTTCTCTTTCATAACACACATTGTGTCTAATTCTGAGGTAATGGTTTTCGCTTCTGTTATTTGCTTCAGTTTATTGGTAGCTTGAGCTAATCCTAAATTATAGGTGGAGATTAAGGGTTGCACTTCACTCCATTTGAAGGTATTTTGAGGTACTTTTTTGATATAAACGACAGCTATATTCCAATAATTAACTGCTTGTGACCATTGATTATTTTTCTCTGATTTTCTAGCCATTTCAGAATGTTTTTGAGCTTTTGCGTACATTTTTAAAGCTATTTTTTCTTGGTTTTTGCGTTTTTCTGTCCTTGTTTTATTAGAAAAATAAGTCTTTAAAAGAACACGAGATGATTGATAGGGAGTCGTTCCTGGTTGTATTTCTTGTAATCGTTTTATCGCAGTTAACCAAGTATTATATACTAATTGTAAATCAGATAATTGATCCGCAGAATTTTCTCTTTTTTGGGCTAAATCTGCTGCTTTTTGAGCTTGTTTAAAACTATTTTTAGCCTGTTTTTCTAAAGCTATTTTATCATTTATTTGTTGAATTAATTTTGAATATTTTTGATAATATCGATTTTCGATTGTATCTAAGAATCCATTATTGTTAATGGTTTCAATAGTTTCTAATGCTGTTTTATATTCTTGTTTTAATGTTTCTAGTTGCTCAATTGATAAAGGAGATTTTTGGGATAAAGATATGGTCTTGCCTATCGTATTTTTTGCTCTATTTAGTAATATTATATTGTTTAATTGTTGTTGGTATTGCTCTTTTAGGATAGAGGCTTGCTGATAATAATCTGACCAAAAAGGAATTTTATTTAATGAGTTTATGGCTGATTCTAACTTAGTTTCAACCCTATTTAAGTTAGAAACCTTAACCTCACTTTCTAATAAAGTATTAACTTGATTTGAAAGTTGTTGAGCTTGTTTTATCTGTGAACATTTATCAAAAGTACAAGGACGAGTCAATCCATAAATAATCATTAACAAACTTAAACTTCCCAAACTTCCACCAATCACTAACCATAATAACTGATTAGATTTAAAACTATCATTGACCGAAGTTAGGCTTCTTTGATACCAGTTTAAAATCAAATCTTTATGCTTATTAATAAAGATTCGACTATCTTTGTCAAACAGTTCCCAAGCTAAAATATCCAGTAAACTCGGTTGTTTTTCTGCTTCTAAAAAACAATATTGACCATTAACATAGTAGTAGATTTCAACAAAATAAGCTTGAAATAAATTCTCTTGTTTTAAAATTTTGTGTAAAAAAGCTTCAATTTTTCCTAAATTGAGCGGATAATTATTAGGAGATTCAACTAAGATTAGTAAAATTTCTTCTAAAAAACAATTAATTACTAACGGAACAGGAGATAAACCAGATTTTTCTAACTGGGTTGTTAATAACTCTTCTAAAGTCGTTAATTTTGTTGTTTTAGGGATAGTCTTCATAGGGTCACCACTCCTCAATGATCGATTGTCCCATCTTGCCATATTTGTCGCCGTTGTGTAGTGAGGAACAAAGGCGTTGAAATTTGTTCTGAATAATTATCGATGACAAGGAGTAACCCAACAATGCTTTATCTTCTTGATTTTCAGGTAGAGTATGGCCCAACCATGACCCAAAAAGACCTCTTTTCTGTATGGTCAAAAGAAGCAGCAACAGCCTTAAACGCCAAAAAGGCGGGGGTGGTGGTTGATTTATGGAAATGTGTCGGCGAAAGACGGGTGATTGCCATTGTTAACGTAGATTCTCCTGATACCCTTGATCAAATTCTTTTCACCTTACCCATCATGAAGGCTATGGGACAATACGTTAACGTTAAATTGACGTTCGCCCCTGCCTAAAGGCGAGGGGATTCTTCATTCGACGAGTTTCCGTTAGCCAGCAGGATTTCTCCAACCAACCAAGAGGGAATCTCTCCTGAAGCGTGAGTTTGGCTGCGCCCCAACCTACTTAATCCTTTTTGCAAGATATTCTTTCCTGCGTTGATGTCTCTGTCTTCGA
>JASJBX010000012.1 GCA_030066295.1 Crocosphaera sp. | reverse complement strand
AACAGTTAACGGTTAACCGTTAACTGTTAACCGTTAATAGTGAACTGTTATAAATAAATATTAATGATTCAAACAACGACCATCTTCCCCGTGGGGAGTTGGTTCTAATGTTGCTATATTGCCTTGTATAACCCCATTAATTGCTTCTAAGGGATTAGTTTCTGAGGTAATATAAACTGTAATACCACGGCGACTTAAACGCTCTTTTAAACCCACTCCTGCTTCTCCTGTAATTAAAATATAATTGTCTAAAGGATGGGGTGTAATATCATCATCGTGGAGATCGTGAAATGTGGGTTGAGTCTCAGGAACTTCTAACTTTTCGACCAAAGTAGGTTTAATATCTTGAGTTGCTTCATAAACCAAAAATTTACGAGCGCGTCCTGTTTTTCCTGTAATGGTGCAAAAATCATCACTCACAAGGGCAAACTTCATAGTTAATTTCCTAATTTTATCGTCTCATTTCTGTTTAAAAATGCTAACATAGGAATACCTTAAAACTGTTAAAAACAAGGAAAACTTAAAGATATATTGATAACTGGTCACTGATAACTGAGAACTAAAAAAACCCACTTCTAAAACATTAGAAGCAGGTCGGTTCTCATGAAAACAAATTAATATTTAGTATTGAGGAACATTAGGATCAACTTCTTGACTCCAAGCGGTAATACCACCTTTAACGTTGGTTCCTTCTATTCCGGCCTCTTGCAGAATTTTTAAAGCTTTGGCAGATCGCCCTCCCATCTTACAATGAGCAATCAAACGGTGATCTTTAGCTAACTCTTTCACCTTGTCGATCCCTGATCCCTGTTCAATATCTGGTAGAGGAACTAAGACAGAACCAGGAATACGGGCGATCTCATATTCATTAACGTTGCGCACATCAATTAATACAAACGCATCAGCCCCGTGATCCATTAAATCTTTGAGATCCTTGACGCTAATTTCAGGAATAGCTGCTTTATCTTCCGTTGCTGCTGCTTGAGCTTGAGGAATGCCGCAAAACTGCTCATAATCAACCAATTCCTCAATAACAGGTCGTTCCGGGTTCGGTCGTAGCTTCAACTCCCGAAAGGTCATATCCCAGGCATTGTACAACAATAAACGCCCACTGAGGGTATTTTTTGCCCCTAAAATGATTTTAATGGTTTCGGTGGCTTGAATGGTGCCGATAATGCCGGGTAATACCCCTAAAACGCCTCCTTCTGCACAGGAGGGAACCATTCCTGGTGGGGGAGGTTCTGGGTATAGGTCACGGTAGTTGGGGCCCCCTTCGTAGTTAAATACGGTTGCTTGGCCTTCAAAGCGGAAAATAGACCCATAAACGTTGGGTTTATTCAACAATACGCAAGCATCATTGGTGAGGTAGCGAGTAGGAAAGTTATCCGTTCCGTCTACGATCACGTCATAGGGTTCCATGATCTTGAGTGCGTTTTCCGAAGAAAGACGGGTTTCGTACAAATCTACCTGACAAGCAGGGTTTATCTCTAAAATGCGGTTTTTTGCTGATTCAATCTTCGGTTTATTTACCCAAGAAGTACCATGAATAATCTGACGTTGTAAGTTAGAACTGTCAACAATATCAAAATCAACAATTCCAATGCGTCCAATACCAGCAGCAGCTAGGTATAGTAAAAGGGGAGATCCTAAGCCTCCGGTTCCGATACAGAGAACACTGGCAGCTTTTAAGCGTTTTTGACCGTCTAGCCCCACTTCTGGCAAGATAATGTGGCGAGAGTATCTTTCAATCTCTTCTTTGTTGAGTTCTATTGCTTCTAAATTAGGGTTTAGCATAGGCGTTGTCATTAATTGACCTAATAACGCACGGTTTTTTGAGGGGCGTGGATCATTATCTTAGCAGAATTTACTGAGGAGAATTGCAAATTGAGAATTGAGAATTAAGAATTTAGAATTTATTAAACATTTATGGAAATAGAAGCGATCGCTTATGATAGATAAAGTTATAAAACTTTACTTATCTTCATGAATGCGACGTTTTCTTCCCTAAGACAAATCAAAAAGACATTTACAGAAACGGTATTATTCGGCAATAAACCCAGTGCCGAACTATTTGCCATTCTTAGCGTCTATTTTGTCCAAGGAATCTTAGGTTTAGCCCGTTTAGCGGTGAGTTTCTTCCTCAAGGATGATTTAGGGTTAACCCCTGCACAAATGGGTGCATTAGTGGGTATTGCTGCGGTTCCTTGGGTCATAAAACCGCTTTTTGGCTTTATTTCGGACGGTTTACCCCTATTTCGCTATCGTCGTCGTCCTTATCTGGTGATTTCGGGACTCTTAGGCAGTTTATCCTGGATATTGTTGGCGACAGTGGTAACAAATGCTTGGTTAGCCACGGTTACCCTCTTGTTAACTTCTGTTTCTGTGGCTATCAGCGATGTTATCGTTGATTCTTTGGTGGTAGAAAGGGCCAGAAAAGAGTCATTAAGTCAAGCAGGATCGTTACAATCTTTAACTTGGGGAATGGCTGCTTTTGGGGGTTTAATTACCGCTTATTTGAGTGGTTGGTTATTAGAACACTTTAGCAATCAAATGGTGTTTCAAATTACGGCTATTTTCCCTTTTATTGTCTGTGTGGCTGCTTGGTTTATTGCGGAGAAACCAGTTAGCAAAGATGAGTTACTTAATCAACAAGATCAATCTTTGATCAAACAACAAATAAAACAGGTATGGCACGCCATTAAACAGAAATCAATTTTGTTGCCTACTGCTTTCGTTTTCCTCTGGCAAGCCACTCCTAATGCTGATTCAGCTTTCTTCTATTTTACCACCAACGAATTAGGGTTTGAACCCGAATTTTTAGGGAGAGTTCGTCTAGTGACCAGCGTTGCTTCATTATTAGGGGTATTCGTTTATCAAAAGTTTCTTAAAAATGTTTCCTTTAGAAATATCTTAGGCTGGAGTGTGGTTATTTCTGCTGCTTTGGGGATGACTATGTTATTATTGGTCACCCATACTAACCGACTACTAGGTATTGATGATCATTGGTTCAGTTTAGGGGACAGTTTAATTTTAACCGTTGCGGGTCAAATTGCTTTCTTACCCATCTTAGTTTTGTCTGCTAGATTATGTCCTAAAGGGATCGAAGCCACCCTATTTGCTTTATTGATGTCCATTGTTAATCTGGCAGGTCTATTATCCCATGAACTCGGAGCATTAATCACCCATGGGTTAGGGGTAACAGAAACTAATTTTGATAATTTATGGTTACTGGTTATTATCACGAATTTATCTACGTTATTACCCTTACCTTTGGTTAAATGGTTACCTAATAACGATCCTCAAGTTCAAGTAAAAAATGAACAAGAAAACAGCAGTTATCTGGGTGAAGCTTATGAACATCACAATTTAGGGGCGATTCCTGATGATGCTATAATACCGGAAGTTTTACCTGAATTTGTGACTAACAACAAAAAGTAAACTATTTTAAGAACAAACAAAAATTATGACCAGCTTAATTACCTCTAGACCAGAAGAATTATCCTATGATCGTCAACAATGGCGACAAGGTTATCAGTCCCAACCGAACGAATATGATTATTTTATTGATGAAATAGAGGGTAAAGTTCCTGAAGCATTACAAGGAACTTTATTCAGAAACGGGCCAGGATTATTAGATGTACAAGGAACTCCCATCAAACATCCTTTTGATGGAGATGGGATGATTAGTGCCATTTCTTTTTTACCTAATGGAAAAGTCCATTTTCGTAACCGTTTTGTTCGTACAGAAGGCTACATTCAAGAACAAAAAGCCAGTAAAATGATTTACCGTGGCGTATTTGGTACACAAAAGCCGGGTGGATGGCTCAATAATGTTTTTGATGTTAAAGTAAAAAATATTGCTAATACCAATGTCATTTACTGGGGTAAAAAATTACTAGCACTTTGGGAAGCAGCCGAACCTTATCGACTCGATCCTAACAATTTAGAAACTATTGGACAAGACTATTTAGATGGGGTATTAACTCCAGGTGATTCTATCTCAGCACACCCTTGTTTTGATCCCAGTTGTGAGTTAGATAATGGTCAACCTTGTCTAGTCAATTTCTCTATTAAACCAGGACTTTCCAGTAAAATTACCATCTACGAATTTGCACCAGATGGTAGTTTATTACGTCGACATTCTCATACAGTTCCTGGGTTTTCTTTCATCCATGATTTTGCGATTACTCCCCATTATTGTCTCTTTTTACAAAACCCTGTCAGCTTTAATCCTTTACCCTATGTTTTAGGGTTTAAAGGTGCGGGGGAATGTGTGAATTTTCATCCAGATCAACCCAGTAAATTGATAGTTATTCCTCGAACTTCTGACGAGAAAAAGGTGAAAATTCTAGAAATAGATTCAGGGTTTATCTTTCACCATGTTAATGCTTTTGAAGAGGAAGATAACATCTATTTAGATTCTATTTGTTATAATTCTCTTCCTCAAGTTCAACCCGATACTGACTACAAAGAAACGGATTTTGATAGTTTAGATCCTGGTCAAATATGGCGGTTTAAAATTGATTTAGATCAGGACACTGTTGACAAAGAAATGCTCGAAAGTCGTTGTTGTGAATTTCCCTATGTTAATCCTAATAATGTGGGGAGAAAGTATCGCTATCTCTTCACAGGAACTGCTCATCAAGATCAAGGGAATGCACCCTTACAAGCTATCCTGAAACTAGACTTATTAACAGGTGAAAAACAGTTACATTCTTTTGCACCCCAAGGGTACGTCAGTGAACCCATTTTCGTTCCTAAACCCAATGCAAGTCGTGAAGATCAAGGATGGGTTCTAGTCATGGTTTATGATGGTAATAAACATCGTTCTGATATTGTCATTTTAGATGGTGAGAACTTAGAAAAAGAAGCGATCGCAACTTTACATCTTAAACACCATATTCCCTACGGGTTACATGGTAACTGGACATCAGAAGTCTTTATTTAATAGCAAGAAGGGACAATGAATTAATTGTCCCTTGCTTTTTAGATAAATTTTTATTCACTAAAAATCCTATTCAATTAAAAGTCTTATGCTTCTAATAATAGTGTCATTTCTTTCTTGTTTAATTGGGTTTGTTGCGATGTCTCCACTATCAGATTAATCTGATCAAAATCATAAGGAAAAGGTGGTTTCATGGGGCGATAGTCTAAAGGATGAGACTCACCGTGACGTAAGACAGCATTAACCATCACACAATCTTTTTCAGTCAAATTAATGGCACAATGAGGAATACCAGGAGGAATGGTAATGACTTGCGGTTTCTCTTCAGTTAAAGGATAATAATGGTATTGTTTGTTATAAAGAGCAACTACAATAAAACTCCCCTTAACCACCAACAATTGATCCGTTTGAAAATGGTGTACAAAAAAGTCACTAATACTATGACTAGGAACCTGTACTAACATGGTTTCATCGCTTAATTGCGGAGTATAAAATTGCGCTGTACTTCCTTGGGTTGCTTCAAGTTTTCGTAGCGATATTCCTTCTTTTAAACTCATATTAATTCTCCATTCTTTTCACTTTTTTTCTATCTTAACAATTCTTACTGTAAAAATATGTAAAAAAAATTACATAAATACGCCATTCTGTGATATGTATCTAAATATAGAAAGCTTGTACTATATAAATCCTTTCTCCTCCCTCACCCGAAGGACTGTTAAATAAAGTTATTATTCTTTGAAAAAATCAACACTTGTCTGATGCCTTTTCAACCTATAATTTTAACCGTCTCAATTGTAGATTCAATTCCTAGAAAGGCCAGTATGAAACATCTAAAAAAAGGCTTGTTATTGCTCATTGTTTGTGTATACTGTATCACATTGTTTATCACACCAGCTATAGCGAGTGTGAAACTCAATGGCACATTTGTAGTAGAAAAATCCTGTGAAGCATTTCTATCCATTAAACGAAAAACGAACCCGGGTAATGTACTTGTTAAACGAGATGAAACCTATGAAATTCTTGCTAAAAATAAAGAAGATGCAACTCATTATCTAATCAGAATTAATGAAGTTGAACCGACAACTCGTTGGGTAGCAGTAGACTGTGGAAAAATTATTGATGAACCTGTGGTTATCTCTAATAATGATTACTTATTAGCCTTAAGTTGGCAACCTGCTTTTTGCGAAACTCGTCCCACCAAAACAGAATGTTTAACTGAAGATACGAATACTTTTGAAGCGAGTCATTTTGTTTTGCATGGTTTATGGCCTCAACCTCCTTCAAATATATATTGTGGTGTGAGTCAAGATGTTATTAAACTTGATAAAGATAGTAGTAAATGGCTAAAAATGCCGCCTATCCAATTATCAGCAGATACTAGAAACGAGTTAACCGAAAAAATGCCTGGTGTTGCTTCTGGTTTACATCTTCATGAATGGTACAAACACGGAACTTGTTATTCTGAATCTCCTGAAGAATACTATCAAGAATCTTTAGCTTTGTTAGACCAAGTTAATGAGTCTCCTGTCCGTGATTTATTTGTAGAAAATCTCGGTAAAGAACTTAATGCTAGGGAAATTCGTGAACCTTTTGTTGTTGCCTTTGGAGAAAATGCAGGGAATAAAATTGAGGTCAAATGCAAGAAAGATAAAGACGGCGATCGCAATAATATGATTACTGAAGTATGGATTAATCTTGAGGGTGAAATAGAAGCCAATACTTCAATTACTCAACTACTAGAAAATGCTGATAAGGCACAGTTAGGTAGTTGTAAAGGAGAAATTGATCCAGCCCCAGTTAATGAATAGTTGCCTTAAAAATTACTTTTTGTGGCTTGTAAATGTATTTTTATAAGCCATTTTTTCTTCTAAATATTGACGTTCCATTTCAGCTTCTTGCTGCAATAAATCTTGATGAGATTGACAATAATCAATTTTTATTAATTGTAGTAAACCGGTTTTATAGACAACTCATTACGACTATGATTATTAATTATTTGCTAATCTATTAACCGGGTGATATGAAGAAAAATTAACTTTTGTAACTTAATTGAACTTTAATCTGTCAAAGACACAAGCGATTATCAAGGTTTTATAAGTTTTATTAAAAATAATTCAATTAATTTGGTTAAAATCATGACTTTAACTAGAAATATCTCAGGTCAACTAAAGTTAGCTTTTAAATAAGAGGTAAGGTTTTGATTGAGAGGGATTACAAGTTATTAAGAGTATTCTCGAACACTTGAAAATATTTTTTCCCTTGTCTATGATTTCGAGAGAAATACGTTTTTTTGAGGAGTTATTCAATGAATAAACTTAATCTCTTATCCAAATTAGCGATCGCTGGTATTACTGGTGCTGCTGCTCTTGCAGTTCCTATGAATGCTGAGGCATCAGTATTCATCATTGATGATTTCGTTTCGGGTCCTTTTGGAGAAGACACTCCAGCACCTCCTAATACACAAGTGTGTACAGATAATATAGCTGGTGGCGATCCAGGCACTTGTGATCCTGATAAAACCGAAATCGATCTACTAAATACTGTCATGAATGACACTCCTTTAATGGATGGAGATACTATGACAGAAAATGGTTGGATGAGAACTATGAGTGCATTACGGACTACTGGTGATCTATTAGAAACAGAAATTTGCGTTTTTTGTCGAGCAGCACATTTAACCTCCGGTCCTGGTGGTGGTCAGGGTATTTCATCCTTCACATATACTAATGGGGATGAAGCTAGTGTAGACTTATCAGATTTTGAATACTTTATGTTCCGTTATGCTGCTGACCACTCCGGTGGAGATGTACGCTTGTACACTGATGTAAATGATGATGGTGTCTTTAATACCTTACTTGCTGAAGCTCTGGATCTTCCAGATACAAACGGAAGTTCTTCCCCTAGTGAATTAATACCCTATATGTTTCCTCTCTTAGAAACTCTAACAGTTAATGATCTGCAAATTCAAATTGATGGTCAAGGTGTTAATGATCTACAAGTAACTCTTGATGATGCCAAGCTAGTACAAGCACCTGAACCCGGTACTATCCTCGGACTTCTTGCCATCAGTGGTTTAGGCTTCGGTTTAAAACGCAAAAAGCAATCATAATTAATATTTAGCTATAAAATTGCACTATTACCGCCTAGCATTCTTGTTCTACTCTAGGCGGTTTCGTTTTTTTTAGCTTGAAGAAAAAAAGATCCCATTTCCTAGATAGAGACAATGAAAAAAATAAATCTTAACTTGTTTTCTCCCTTCCTTTCCGTCGGAATTATCACTGTTGGAGTTTCTTTAACAATTCCTGCTAGTGCGACAACCATTGTGAGTGACTGGGTAGATTTAGCCTTAACTGCCGTCGAAAACGTCCCTTCAACTGGAGATCCCGTTACCGGTCCCACCTCAGCTTCAAGGGCCTATGGACTTTTAGGAACCTCCATGTATGACGCTTGGTCTGCTTATGAACCCATTCCCATTAGCACTCTTTTAGGAGATAGTTTACAGCGACCGCTTCAAGAAAATACCAATCAAAATAAAAGTGAAGCCCTTAGCTATGCCGCTTATGGTGTCCTTTCAGAATTATTTCCTAATCAAAATGTTCTGTTTAGAGAACAGATGGTGAGCTTAGGACTTGATCCCGATAATAATACGGTTGACATCACCACACCTGCCGGAATTGGCAATATTATGGCAGAAAACCTCATGCAGTTTCGGCGTTTTGATGGCTCGAACCAATTAGGCAATTATGCTGACACCACCGGCTATCAGTCAGTTAATATTACCTTACCCGGCCAGGAACCCATCGTCATCGATATAACCCGTTGGACTCGCGAACACGTTCCGATCGATGATCTCGATGCTCCTATCCAAGCAGCATTGACACCCCAATGGGGAGAGGTGATTCCGTTTGCCCTGACTTCCGGTAGTCAATTTCGTCCTCCAACCCCCATGCCATTTCTGCTCGATCCTTTAGCAACGGCTGATCTACAAGCTGAAACCATTACCCGTCGAGATGGGACTGTGGTTCCCATTAGTAAGGATCTCATTGGCATCGATATTAACCCGGATTTTATCAGCGAAACAGAAGCAATCATCGATTTTAGTGCGAATCTGACAGACGAGCAGAAAATGATTGCTGAATACTGGGAAGATCCCAGTGGAACCTCTTTTCCCCCTGGCCATTGGCTGGAAATTGGTCAATTTGTCTCCGAGCGAGATAGCCATACGTTAGATGATGATATCAAGCTGTTTTTTGCCCTGGGGAATTCTGTGATGGATGCAGGAATCGCCACCTGGGAAGCGAAATACTTTTATGACTACGCTCGTCCCATTCGAGCTATCCGTGAGTTAGGAAGGCTCTGTTTAATTGGGGAGGAGGATGTTCCTGGCAGTGGAGAGTGTTATATCGATGCTTGGGGTGGGCCGGAACAGGGAACCCAACGGATTCTGGCCACTGAGTTTATTACTTATCAAACCCCAGGCAGTGACGTTTCACCGCCTTTCCCTGAATATACGTCAGGACACAGTGGTTTCAGTTCAGCGGCCGCGGAAATCTTACAATTGTTTACGGGTAGTGACATCTATGGTGATTCTATTACTTTTCCTGTTGGGTCCTCTCGGTTTGAACCCGATTTCACTCCCATGAGTCCGGTCACCCTTAGTTGGACAACGTTTAGTGAGGCAGCCGATGAAGCGGGAATTTCTCGCTGTTATGGCGGGATTCACTATATTTGTGGGGATATCGAAGGACGTAAGTTAGGCCGTCAAGTGGGGTCTGAAGTTTGGCAACGTAGTCAATTTTTTATCAATGGCGGTACGACGGTTCCGGAACCCAGTTCTCTTGGATTCTTCTTTTTACTGGGTGGATGGTTTTTCACCAACCGTTTTCTTAGGAAAAGCTAAAGATTGGCTTGACCCCCATACATCTCCTGCAAAACCAAGGCTGGATCAAGATATTCTCCCCGATACTTCAACCCCCAATGGAGATGGGGCCCCGTGGTTCGTCCGGTCATCCCCACACGACCGATTCTCGCACCAGAAGGAACGTCTTGACCCAACCACAAAACCAGTCCCCCTTCCCGATCAATAAAATAGCGACCTTGGGAACTATCTTCAACGCTGCCCATCAAATGACAATAGATGTGCGTCCAATTTCCTGATTGAATGGTGATCATGGTTCCGCAACCGGTATGGTCCGACAGCGCAACCACCTTGCCACCCCACCAGTTGCGGACATAACTCCCCAACGGTGCAGCTAAATCTAACCCCCGATGAAACTGCCTTTGTCCGGTAATGGGAGAAGTGCGATAACCGTATCCAGAGGTATAGGTTTGGAAATTTTCCACCGGAAACGACGCATATTGCCAGGTATTGGTGGAATTAGTGGCCGGGACATATTGCGCTTGAGAAGGAATCCGTTGCCATCCATTGATAGCCACAGGAAGCAATAAAGAAGCGATCGCAATAGAGAGTAATTTTTTGTTTAATTTACGTCCAAAGGACTTAATACGCTGCATGATCACACCACTCACACCGAATCACCGTAAAGCTAAAAAATAGACATTAAGTAGCATGATAGCTATTTTTGAGAAAAGTTGCTAACAAGCCTTAAATCTTGCCTCCTGCCTCCTGTGAAAAGTTACATTTTGCTAATCTTTGCTTCCTTTTGTTAGAATCGATCAACTGTTAATTTTTTTTTAACAACGGTTTAGATTAATTATGGTTATTGATTTTATTCCTTTTCGCTTTTCCATTGATACCGTGGTGATTGCTGGTACTTGTTTATGGTCGTTATCCCTTTATTTAGTCCTTTCTTCTGTGAGAGATGGTATTATCGAGGGGTTAAATCGTTGGTTTAATTTTGCTGAGCGATCGCTGTATATTTCTCAAGAAGAATTTGATAAAACCCGTGATGCTAGGGAATCTCAAAATGCCTTTTATGCGTCCCTTTTTAGCATTCTTCCCTTCTTTATTCTTGGCGGTTTCTGTAATTGGGGAGTAGAATTAGGTTTAGGTCAAAGTTGGTCGATTAGTATGGGGATTTTAGCTTGTATGGCCTGCGGTATTTATGAATTAGGCCGTCGAAGTACCTAAAGAATTAATCAGGGTTGATATCATGGATAAGGCAACATTTGGAGCAGGATGTTTTTGGGGAGTAGAAGCTGCTTTTCGTCGGTTAAAAGGAGTGGTTTCTACTTCTGTGGGGTATATGGGAGGTCATTGGCCAAACCCTTCTTATTTAGATGTTTGTGCTAGAGTCACCGGTCATGCTGAAGTGGGACAAGTTACATATAATCCCACTCTTATTAGTTATCAAGAACTATTAGAAACCTTCTGGAAAATTCATGATCCCACCAGTTTAAACCGTCAAGGACCGGATCGGGGGGAACAGTATCGTTCTGTGATTTTTTATCATAATTCAGAACAAGAAATAATAGCCAAAAAATCTAAATTGAAGTTGCAACAGTCCGGTCAATACGATCAAGATATTGTCACAGAAATTAAACCAGCATCGGATTATTATTTAGCGGAAGACTATCATCAACAATATTTTGAAAAAAAACAAAGTAAAATTTAATAACGTTCTAATAATAGTTTTACCTCTTGTTCTAAATGCCAATCTTTCATAAACTCCCATTCTTTTCGACGAACGGCGATAAATGATTGGGATAACTCCTTTCCTAATGCGCTTAAAATAACGTCATCTTTTTCTAAATTTTTAATCGCTTGTTCTAAATCTCTTGGTAGTCGCTGAATATTTTTACTTCGTCTTTCTTCTTCGGTTAACGTAGCAGGATCAACCTGCATGGGGTCACTCAAATGCCATTGATGCTTGATCCCATCTAACCCTGCTGCTATGATAGCACCGAGAGCCAGATAAGGGTTAGCCGTCGCATCGACCGTTTTGACCTCAAAATGGGTGGGACTGGGAAACGTTGGGTTAGTGGGAACGCGAATGGCCGCTTCTCGGTTGTCGTACCCCCAACACTGATAGGCCCCACTCCAATATTGCGGTTGCAGTCGTCGATAGGAGTTAGCGGTTGGGGTGGTAATGGCCATCAACCCTGGTAAATGGGTTAAGATACCTGCAATGAACTGTTGCGCGATGGTCGATAGTTGTCCTTGTTGTTCTAAACTAGGGATAAGGTTTTTGCCGTTTTTCCAAAGACTGAGATGCAGATGACACCCACTTCCTGCATGGTTGGGGAAGATTTTGGGTAAAAACGACGCTTTGAGGTTATGCTGGTGGGCGATCGCTTTAACGGTTTCTCGAAAGGCAATTTGTTGATCGGCTGCAGCTAATGCGTTACGATAAAGTACGGTGATCTCTTGCTGTCCCGGTCCAGATTCGGGATAATACAACTCCACCGTTATTCCTTGTTCGGTCAAAGCATCGGCAATACTGTCAATAACTTGCTGATGAATATCCATGGACAAGGTTGCCGCAAACACGGTATCATCTACAGGAGTAAGGCTATCCTCTGGCAATAGGTAAAATTCATTTTCAAACGCTGCTATCACTTCGATTCCTACTTTTTGAGCAGCATCAGTCATCCGCTTCAGGAAGTCCCGAGGGCAATTTTGCCAAGGCTGATCCAATAATACCATATCCCCTATCATTCTAGCGTGTCCTTTAGCGTAAGGCAAGAGGGTTAAGGTGGTGAGATCGGGAATGAGACGAATTTCCCCCACTGGACCGAGACCACTATTTTCCACAACCCCATCAAACATGACAGGAAGAGCTTGTTGTGCTGCAGTGATTCCCACACCATGAGTGAGATAGGTTTCTAAACGTTTACGATGGATGGCTTTTCCACGAATTACATTAGCATTATCGCACCAAAGAACACGAACAAATTTCACTCTAGCACGGTCAAGAGAAGTTAAGGTTTCTTTATCCATTGTTTATGATTTTATTTTAATAAAATTATTATAGTGATTATTGGGATTAAGGTTCTATTAATTTTGTATTAACATAAAAATAAAAAATATTATATTGATATAATAATATCTAAAATTGGCATTAACAAGCTTTATTTTGATTTAAAAAGTGTTGATGTTAGACTTTAAGTTATACATTACTTATACAAATAAAGCCAGAAATATATGTTAACTTATAGAGGTCTATTGTCCTGCCTGAAAATTACTAAATATAAGGCTTCGTCATCACTTAATTTTGAACATCCTTAAGACAAAAGAGTAAAGTAATATGGCTATTATTGCAGAACAAAATTTTAATCTTCTCTCGGATCAATATACGTTTACCAGTGATTCTTTACTATCAGGAACTAGCTTAAATAACTTGGGTTCTTTTAATACCAATAGTAATCAAGGATTAGTATTTGAAACCTTCTGGTTTGACACCCGTGGAAATGGCAATGGTCCGGCTGTTGGAAGCGAATCAGGGGATAATATTGGGGTTAATTCTTTCACTGGAAGTAATGCACCTAATATCGCAGCAGATGGAACAACCATTGCATCAGGAATTGAGCATAATTATCAGTTTGAAGATGGAGATGGACGCTTAGATTTAGTCTTTCAATCTGTTGATTTAAGTAACTATAATAATCGCTTTTTAAGCTTTAATTATTGGATTGCTGACACAGGTTATGAAAGTAACGATTTCTTTATCGTAACTTTAAGTGATGGAAATAATAGCCAAACTGTATTAAACTTTTCGGAAATAGAGTTAGAGACTAATGCTTCTGCTGATAATAGTACAGCGAATTGGAATACATTCAACTTAGACTTAGATAACTTAATTAACAATGGATTGGGTAATAATTTAAGCTTAACAATCAGTGTTGATACCAACGCAGCAAGCGAAAAAATATTTGTCGACAATATTCTTTTTACAGGAGATGAAAGCGGTAATGGAAATGGAGGAAGTGGGGGAACCTCTCCTAGTTTTGTAGAAGATTTTAATAGCTTTACTGGGAGTGGGTTTTCTCCCAACCCAAACAGTGGACAACTAGACTCAGATATTTGGATAGTAACGGGATTTTCTAATGGTAGTCTCAACTTTGGGGATACGGTAACATCAGGAGATTTTGCCAGAGGAAGCGATGACGGAGGAGTGTCCACAGGAGGTGTCTATGGGTTTAATGTTAGTCCAGAAAACACCATTTTAGGAATACAACCAACAGGGGGTGATTTTACTCCAGGTGAAATCATTTTGAAGCTTCAAAATGATACTGGTTCAACTGTCAATGAAATCGATATTAATTATGATATTTGGTATCGTAATGATCAAAATCGTGCCAACTCTCTCAACTTTGCTTATTCCTATGATGGAGTTAATTTTGTAACAGTTTCTTCTCTAGATTTTACTACCCCTGAAACAGCAGATAATAATGGATGGCAAAGCGAAGTAAGATCAGCAACATTAAGCGGATTAAATATAGCAGATGATCAATTATTTTATCTTAAATGGACTGGGGACGATATAAGTGGGAGTGGAAGTCGAGATGAATATGGAATTGATAACATTCAAGTAACACAATTAACTGTTGCTGGTGTAACCCCTCCACCTCCCCCCCCAGAAGACATTACTAAAATTCATACCATTCAAGGGACCGGTTTACAAAGTAGTTTTATCGGTCAAACTGTCACTGTTGAAGCGATTGTTGTCGGGGACTTTCAAGGAAGTGATGGACTAAGAGGATTTTACTTACAAGAAGAAGACAGTGATATTGATAGTAGTCCCCTGACTTCTGAAGGAATTTTTGTTTTTGATGGTAGTCTTCCTACTGTAGATGTTACTGTTGGGGATAAGGTTAAATTAACTGGTGTGGTTAGTGAGTTTAGTAGTGGGGGAACCTCTTTAACCGAACTTTCTAATCTTACGGACGTTACTGTTGTCTCTACTGGTAATAGTCTTCCCACTGCTGTTACCATTAATGATCTCAAATCAGCCAATAGTTCATCCATCGGATTAGAAAATTATGAAGGAATGCGGATTAATTTTGATGAGACATTAACCCTAACAGAATACTTCCAACTCGGTCGATTTGGGCAAGTAACACTCTCATCAGGGGGAAGGTTATATCAACCGACAAACGTTACAACACCAGGTGCAGCAGCCAATGCTTTACAAGCAGACAATGACCTGAGAAGAATTGTTTTAGATGATGGGAGTAGCAGACAAAATGTTGATCCTATTTTATTCGGTCGTAATGGTCAATCTCTCAGTTCGACTAATATATTAAGAGGGGGAGATACGGTCACAGGATTATCAGGCATTTTAGATCAGCGATTTGGTGATTATCGCCTTCAAACCAATACAAGCGTCAATTTTCAAGCTGTTAATGACCGTACAATTACTGCACCAGAGGTAGGAGGAACCCTAAAAATTGCCAATTACAATGTGTTAAATTATTTTACAACTATCGATAATGGTTCCAATGGTGCTAGGGGTGCAGATACCGCTAGTGAATTTCAACGACAACAGGATAAATTGCTGACAGCATTAACAGAAATTGATGCCGATATTTTGGGCTTAGTAGAAATAGAAAATAATGGTGATGTGGCAGTTAGTAACTTGGTCAATGAGTTAAATAGTGTAACGAACCCTGGAACCTATGATTATATTGCTACAGGAAGCATCGGAACCGATGCCATTAAAGTTGCTTTAATTTACAAAACTGATGTGGTTAATCCGGTTGGTAACTTTGCGATTTTGGATAGTTCTGTTGACCCAACTTTCCAAGATAATCGGAATCGTCCTGCCTTAGCGCAAACCTTTGAAGAAATAGCAACAGGAGAAAAAGTCACCCTTGCTGTAAACCATTTTAAATCGAAAGGCTCATCAGGTTTAACTAATACTAATGACCCCAACTTTGATCAAGGAGACGGACAAGGTTTTTGGAATGCCACTCGTACCGATGCAGCCAATGCTTTAGTGAACTGGTTAGCCAATGATCCCACCAATAGTGGGGACAACGACTATCTCATTATTGGGGATTTAAACGCCTATGCAATGGAAGATCCGATTACTGCTATCAAGAATGCAGGATACACCAACTTAATTGAACAATTTAATGGGTTAGATGCCTATTCTTACGTTTTCGATGGACAATTTGGCTACTTAGATCATGCCTTATCTAATAGTAGTTTAACCCCTCAAGTGACCGGGGTGGCTGAATGGCATATTAACGCCGATGAACCCAATGTTTTTGATTATAACGAAGAGTTTAACCCTCCTAGTTTGTATAGTGTTGACCCTTATCGAACTTCCGATCATGATCCCGTTTTAATCGGCTTAAATCTGGGTAATTATGACTTTATCGAAGGAACTACAGGGGGAGATATCTTAATAGGAACTAATCAAAATGAAGTTATTACAGGATTGCAAGGAATGGACATGATTACCACAGGAGGAGGCAGCGATCGCCTGGTTTATAATAGTGTTAACGATGGCCTCGATATGATTACCGATTTTACAGTAGGAAATGACAGCTTTGTGTTCACGAAACTATTAGATAGTCTTGGATATAACGGCGGTGATCCTATTAGTGACGGTTACATTAATTTTATTAGTTATGGGGCAGATACAATGATTTCAATTGATCCCGATGGTAACAACGGTTCAGGATTATCTCGTGACTTTATTTATGTTGAAAATGTTGCCATTTCTGCCTTGAATAACACCAGCAATTTTGTGTTTTAGTCCCTTAAACATTGACTAGAGATATGGAAACATAAAAAATTAATTTATCCATATCTCTAGATTTATTGTCCTAGTTAATCTTCACTTTAAAGAGAAAAAAATGACTGATTTTTTATCTAAATTAATCCTTCCCACAACAGCGATTGCCCTTACTTTATCTTTATTTTCTCCTAGTTTAGTACAAGCAGCCACCGTTACTTATTCCATCTCAGGAACCATCGACTCAGGCTCTTTAATCGATGAAAATTACACAGGACTATTCAGTTTTGATGAGGCTAATCTAACCGGTTTTAATCTAGAATTCTTACCCGTATCAACCGTAACCTTCAACTTTTTAGGAAGAACCTTCACAGAAGTTGATCCTGCTGCACAAGCAACGGTTAATTTTTTCAATGGAAACTTGTTAGGTTTATCCTATAGTGTGACTGATTTTGAAGCGACGTTTTCCATTGTTCCAGGATTTCCCAGTCTTAATCAAAGTTATTTTTCCTATGAACCCAATATGGGCAACGCAGGATTTGGCGATATTAGTTATCAAGTGGTTCCCGAACCCTTAACCCTTCTGGGTGCGATGACAGCCATAATATTTGGCAGCTTTTTTAAGCATCAATTCAAATAATCTGACAATTTTTGTTCGTTGCGTGTAGTTTAACCCTATATAATAAAGCATAGGATTATTGTACCGACGGGTTATAGATTATAGCAGAATGTCTACTACACAAAACGAACAACAACTAGAAAAAAACATAGAAACCCCCGAAGTTGAATCAACAGACAACCCCTCTGTGACTGCTGAAACCACTGACACAGAAACCACAGCAGAAACAACTGTCACTCCTGTAGAGGATGTAACCCCCCAGGAGGAAGGAGAAACCCCCGTCTCTTCTCCAGAAGAGTCCCCAGAAAGCACGATTACGGCCTTAAGCGAGCAAATAGAAGCCCTACAGAATAAACTGCAAGATCAGGCTCAACAGTACGATGCACTTAAAAACAGTCATATTCGCTTGACGGCTGAATTCGACAATTATCGTAAACGAACGGCTAAAGAAAAACAAGACCTAGAAACTGTCGTCAAACGGAACACCATTGGGGAACTGCTATCCGTGGTGGATAACTTTGAGCGGGCCCGTAACACTATTAACCCCGCTAACGATGGGGAGGCCCTGATTCATAAAAGCTATCAAGGGGTGTATAAAAATCTGGTAGATAGCCTAAAACGCTTAGGGGTTAGTCCCATGCGTCCCGAAGGTCAAGCTTTCGATCCCCTGTACCATGAAGCCATGTTACGGGAATATACCGATGAATATCCCGAAGGAACGGTCATCGAAGAATTAATGCGGGGTTATATGTTAGGAGATCAAGTCCTACGCCACGCTATGGTGAAAGTGGCAGCCCCTAAACCTGCCGAATCTTCTGAAGAAAACGAGAGTTCTACTTCGGAGCAAACCCCCTCAGCCGAATAAATTAAGCAATTATCCCTAAAACATCAGGGAAAATAATGGGTATGATAAGGATCAAGGAAAGAAGTGACAGGAATCATCGTGCCACAAAACCCAACATCACCCAAAGATGGGTTTTGACTGCGTTGCCCTTGCAAAACCGCCTGTGACTTTTAACCCCTTGATCTATTAATGATGAACTATTTAAAGAAACAAGTGCTATGGGAAAAGTCATTGGCATTGACCTTGGAACGACAAATAGTTGTGTGTCCGTTTTGGAAGGAGGTAAACCCATAGTCATCCCCAGTGCAGAAGGGGGACGGACAACTCCGAGTATTGTCGCGTTTGGCAAAGGCAACCAACGCTTGGTGGGCCAGTTAGCCAAACGACAAGCGGTCACCAATGCAGAAAATACCATCTACAGCATTAAACGTTTTATTGGACGACGTTGGGAGGAAACCGCAGAGGAGCGATCGCGGGTTCCTTACCAATGTGTCACCGGACGAGAGGATATGGTGAATGTGGAAATTCGTGGGCAACACTACACCTCCCAAGAAATTTCCTCCATGATTTTACAAAAATTAAAAAAAGACGCAGAAAACTATTTAGGGGAATCGGTTAGCGAAGCGGTGATCACCGTTCCTGCCTATTTTACCGATGCCCAACGACAAGCCACCAAAGATGCTGGTACCATTGCCGGTCTAGAGGTTCGGAGAATTATTAACGAACCCACAGCCGCCGCTTTAGCCTACGGTTTAGACAAACAAGACGACGAACAATATATCCTTGTCTTTGATCTGGGTGGGGGAACCTTCGATGTCTCCATTTTACAACTGGGGAATGGGGTTTTTGAAGTCAAAGCCACTGCTGGCAATAATCATCTGGGGGGCGATGACTTTGATAATGCCGTTGTCGAGTGGATGGTGGACAATTTTAAACAAGGGGAAAATATCGATCTCGGTGAAGATAAAATGGCCCTGCAACGACTCAGAGAGGCAGCGGAAAAAGCTAAAATCGAACTGTCGAGTATGTTGACCACCTCCATTAACCTCCCCTTTATCACTGCCGATGATACGGGACCCAAACACCTCGAAACCGAACTCACCCGTGCCCAGTTTGAAGATTTGACCAAAGACTTAACCCAAGCCACCCTACAGCCTCTTAACCAAGCCCTAAACGACTGCGAACTTGAGGCGCAAGAATTAGAAAAAGTGGTTTTGGTGGGCGGTTCAACCCGAATGCCCGCCGTTCACCGTGTGATTCAACAAGTGTTCCCCAACAGTCAAATGGAACGATCTATTAACCCGGACGAAGCGGTGGCCCTAGGGGCAGCCATCCAAGGGGGTGTGTTAGGGGGGGAAGTCAAAGATGTCCTCTTGTTGGATGTCACTCCCTTATCCTTGGGGATTGAAACGTTAGGGGAAGTCTTTACAAAAATTATTGAACGGAACACCACCATTCCCACCAGTAAATCTCAGGTCTTTTCTACCGCCACCGATGGTCAAACCTCGGTAGAAATCCACGTTTTACAAGGTGAAAGGGCCTTGGCTAAAGATAATCGTAGTTTAGGAAAATGCCTCTTAGCTGGCATTCCCCCCGCCCCTAGAGGGGTACCACAAATTGAGGTCAGTTTTGAAATTGATGTCAACGGCATTTTAAAAGTAGCGGCCCAGGATCAAGGGACGGGAAAAGAACAGAGTATTGTTATTAGCCACACCGGGGGGTTAAAATCCAGCGAAATTGAGCGCATGCAGAAAGATGCTCATAAACACGCCGAAGAAGATCGTCGTCAAATGAGGATGATCGAAGTTAGAAATCAAGCGGATAGTTTATTCCACACCTATCAAACCACCCTCGATGAAAATGGTGAGTTTATTCGGGATGACTTAAAAGTTAAAGCAAAACAAAAAAAAGAACAACTCGAAGCAGCTTTAACCAATTCTGGCCTCAGTTTAGAGAAATTAAAAGCTTATGTGGACGAGTTTAGACAAATTATTCTGACCATGGGAACCGAAGTTTATCAACAGGGTAATGTCAACGCAAAAGACTTTCAGCGTACTTTTGAGGAAACCATGGGAGAACCCTTAACCGATCATGTTGCTCCCCCATCCCTACCAAAAACTCCCGTCCAAACCGAGTCTTCTTTTGGAACCACCATGCCTTATCAAAGCACGGCTTCGATTGATCTCGACTCCTTAGCTGAGTTCGGGGATCTCGAAGATATTGATGTGGACGACTTAGAGGTGACTTTCAGTTTTGATGATGACGAAACCATTTCTAACGACTATGAAGCAGTAGATTAAGGGTTTCACCCGTTAACGGTAAATTCGGTGAACAATTTAGCTTGTTCTAAGACTAATTCTGTGGCTAAGGCTTGCATATCTGGAGGATAGCCATATTGACGTAATAGCCGTTTCACCATGACTTTCATCCTCGCGCGGACATTTTCTTTCAAATTCCAGTCAATACTGGCATTTTGTCGGATTCTCTGGACTAAAATAATGGCTAACTCCCGTAACTGATCAATTCCCATCACTTCTATCTGGAGTTTAGACTAAACACTCATACTGTACAATCTAGTCTAACGATTTAGAAAGCATAAAAAGATGATTTAGCTTGTCAGAAAAGCTAAAAATAATACTAATATATTGATTGAGGACTTTAAGCCGCCTTTTTCTTGGCTTTTTTCTGTCGAGTTACTGTCTTTTTAACAGTGGGATAATGAGGTCTTTTATTCCTTTTTTTACCCTGTTCCCAACCAGGCGACTTTCCACGGGGTTTGGGCTTTTTTGCAGGTGTTTCAATCACGGCTAAAACTCCTGAGAAGCCCTGTGCCACTCGTCCTGGAGTTAATTTCTCTCTTGGTTGAGGTTTTTGCCAAGGAAGAGGCTCATCTTCTATTATCTCACGCGCTAACCATTTTAAAGAAAGTATTTCTTCTCCAAGCCAGGCCAACCACATCGGTTTGGCTGCTTTTTTAGAAAGTCCTTTTCCCTTCCGTTGAATGAGAACAATTTCCATCGGTTGGGATGCCGATTGATAGAAATGAAATTTACTCCATCTCGTGATTTCTACTCTTCCCCAAGTTGGATCATTAATTTCTATTGATTCAACAGGAATACCCCAAGTTGTAGGGTCAGATAATTTAATTTTTTGACCATGTTTTCTTGGTCTTCCCTTTCCTTGATATTTTGGAGGTTCTGCATAAATACAACGATTCGGACTTAAACGCATCAAAAAATCAGCATTTATCCCTTTTGTCATCTTAACAAACTTTGCACACCCATATTCGCTATCCCATAATGTAATCGGCCTTTGTTTAAGCTGTCGGCAAACTTGTCTAAGTTGCCAAATGGCTTTAATTATGGGTGTTTGATGTGATGTAATTAAATCATGTCTTAGTGGTAAAGCCCAACTCCCTTTATCTTCTGGAATCCATGCTAAGGTACTATAACCATGGCCTAAAGTAATCGGTTTTCCTGAAATAACTTTTGCCCCATGTTCATAAGTTCTGTCTTTTAAAGTTGGGGCTTCTGTTCGAGGCCAAGGTGTATGATCTCCTGCTAGGATAATTCTCCTTTGAGATGTTGGTGTAGGGATTTCTTGAAGATAGCGTTTCATCAATTTGTGAGCTTTTGGGCGACAATCATCGATCGCTTCATACAAACTTGGCCACTTTCGACGAAACACTGGTGATAGGGATAATTCGGCGAAAGAATAGACAGTTCTGGTGACTAAAACCGCATCCATTAAGTCAAATGTGCTATCTTTAGCAGGGCCTAACAGTTGATAGACTTCCTTTCTGAAATTTTGAAGTTTTAAAGCAGATTGATTCAAGGTTTTTGATTATTGGCTAATTTTACCTCATTATCTCTTCAATGTTCACCCCCCGTAACCCCCCTGCTGGCTAGACTAGACTGTACGGTATGATTTCGGGGGAGTTAGTCTAAACTCCAGTGGGGAGTGATATGGGAATAATATATACTTGAGGAAGGGGCAAATCAGCCCGTTGACAAAGCCTTTCTACCATAGGAAAAATGGTTCTTTTTTTGTCTTCGGTTTAAGGGTTGTGCTTGGTAAATGGAAAGTGCTAAGCGATCGCAATAATACCAGAGACTAAAATTGATCACAGCAGCGATAGTTAACCCGATATATAAGCCAGTTTCATCACCGATAATCCCATAAACAATACCGACCAATATAGCCGTTAATATGCCTAATAAAATGATGGTTTTTAACTCATTCATGACGATTAAAATTATTAAAAATTAAACCCCAAAATTGATTAATTTAAAAATCACTTTCTGCACCACTACCGCCACTTTTGTTAAGTAGAGAACTCATAAACTTTATTTTTTTCCGATTATAATAGCTAAAATCAATGCCAGCCCACTGAGCAATAAATTCTCCAAGCCAATAACTTTTTCTATAAGGTTGTCTGTAAATTAAAGTAATTTGATCATGGGCAGCAATTTTTAACCCCCAACTGGTGAAAGTATCTCCATCTTCACCACCATCTTTCACTTGATAAACTCTTTTAATAGATTTTTTTAGAATAATCTCTTGCCATTGAATTCCTAAAATATTACTTTTCATTATAAGCTGATTTTGATTGAAGTAAAATGTTTTGCGGCAAAATAAGAGTTTTACAAGTTCCAGAAAACAACCCAATTCAATGCTCCAGACTCCTAATAAAATAATTAAATATCTTAAATTTTCTAAGGAAATTGATATGGGTACTAATAAGAAACCCCAAGTTAAAAGTATACAAAAAATTAACCAACTACTTAAGAAGACAATTAAAAAAATATTCAGACATCCCATTCCAGTTCTTTTGTATTTTATAATGTAATCGTAATGATTAGAAGGAATTAGTTTAAACCCTCTGGGAATTGATTCATTGAAAAGATAATTATATAAACTCATAGTTTTTATTTATCCTGTATAATAGAAAAGGCAAGATACTATCTTTTAAGCGATCACTATACATATATAGCAATCAGGTTTCAGTTATGAGAAAGGGTTTAACACCATTAAACCCCTACAAGTTGCTCTTGTAAGTACATAATATTATTATGTCCTCATGGGTTGGGTTCTCATATATCATTATTAATTTCTCTAAATTGTTTACCAACCACCTCCTGCACCACCACCACCACTACTACCATCACCGTAACTACTGCTACTGCTACTGCTACTACCACCACTATAACTACCACTACTATAACTACCACTACTATAACTACCACTACTATAACTACCACTACTACTACTACTGCTACTACTATGACTACTGCTACTATGAGACGAGTGAGAAGCAGGGCGATGTATGCAAGGAATTTCTTTTATTATTTCTTTATGATAGTTACAAGCATGACAGCTTTGTGTTATGCTTGTTTTTCCTTTCTTTGAATAGGTTGGGGATGAAATTTTTTCTATTTTTTCTGTTACTGTAAATTCTTGACATTTGGGACATTCTTCGTATTGATGTGAAGGTAATTTTTCTCTAAAAATATGAATACCGAGCTTAGGATTTTTAAGATTACAATTGAAACATCCCCAACCTTGAAACTTCGCAGTTTTGAATTTTTTAGATATTTTTTGTGGTTCTCTTAGATAAGATTGGAGATTTTGATTATCTATTCTTTGTAATGCTTCTCGGCATTCACTACAATGTAAAGGACGATGTCCATTATTGGTGTCAGGTAGCTTTTTTGTGTAGCCACTGGGTTTAATAAATACGGGTTTATTGTCTTTCAAGTTTTTGAGTTCATGTTCTAATGATCGCAATTTATCATTCAATTCTGTCACTTCGTATTTATAATATGTGTTATCATGATTTGCCTTCCTTAATTTTTTTAATAAGTGAATCAGCGTCATACTCCCTACTATAATCAGGAAACCACCCCCAGTAAATAGAATAAAGATCCAAGGAATTCTATCATCGGATGAGTCTTCTGTAATAGTTGGAGATAAGGGTTCTATTGAAGTAGGAGATAACTGTTCGGGTTGAATAATTAATGAGTCTCCTTGCAGTTCTGAAATTAAAGCTTCTGTCCCTTCCAACGTTCCCAAGTTATAGTATCCTTTCTTAAATTGTGGGGTAATTTTATTCTCAATAATCTGGCCAACTTTAGCATCAGGAAGTATGGGTTCTATACCATATCCTGTCTCAATTTCAACTCGGCGATCGCCCACAGAAATTAAAAATAAAATGCCATTATCTTCTCCCTGTTTCCCAATTCCCCAATGGTTAAATAACTCAGTTGTAAACTGTTTAGGGGTGGCAGAAGGTTGAGTTTCAGGAACCGTTACCACAGCAATTTCTGTTCCATTGACTGCTTCTAACTGAGTGATAAGATGATTCAGTTCTCTTTCGGTGTGTTGGTCTAAAATATTAGCCATATCTGTTACCCAACCCCCATTCATTTCACGGGAGTTAGGAACATCTTCAACCGTTAACGCTTGAGCTTTTAAAGGGGATATAAAATGACTTACGGATTGTTCAAGAGAAGGTCTTGAGTTATGATTAGGTATTGAACCAGCAGCTAAAGACAAAAAGATAGCAGTTAAGGAAATAGATAGTAACTGATGTTTCATGATGGTAAATTCTACTAAATAGAACTTTCTTCTCTGGCAACGTTACTAATCTATCAAGCTTAAATGCTGTACTTAACTGTTGTGAAAAAAAAATCACAGCCAGTGATTCTTATTAGTTATTAATGTCTGGGAGGCCGCAAAGCAGGAGAGGGTGTAATTGGTCCTAAAATTTGATTGAGTTGTCGCAGTTGTTCCGGGGTTCCCATACAAATTAATAAGTCCCCGGCCATCAATTCCGTTTCCCCCGTCGGGCCCCCTAATAAGGTACCATCGGAGCGACGAATGGCTAACACCAGGGCCCCCGACTGTAACCTTAACCTTGCTTCGCTGAGGGTTTGGCCCACACAAGGACAAAACTTAGGATCGAGGAGAAATTCCTCCATATAAAACGTGCGATCGCTGCCGGTTAAGATCCCATCCACAAAGTCCATCACTTGAGGTCTTAACGCCGCCGCCGCTAGTCGTTTCCCCCCTGTTATATAGGGGGATACCACCGCATCGGCCCCCGCCCTTTGTAGCTTCAATACCGCTTCTTCCGTACTGGCGCGCGCAATAGCGCGAATTTTCGGGTTGAGGGTTTTGGCAGAAAGAACGGTGTAGAGGTTTTCGGCATCGGAGGTTAAGGCAGAAACCAAACATACCGCCTTATCAATTTTGGCATTGATCAAACATTCATCGAGGGTTGCGTCCCCTTGGATGACGATATAACCCAGTTGTTTCGCTTCTTCCACTTGTTCGGGCCGAGAGTCAATAATGACAAAGGGAACATCTTCGGCAGTAAATTCTAGGGCAACTTGTCGCGCGGTACGGCCATAACCGCAGACAATGCAATGATGTTCTAGGGTATCTATCAAGCGTCTCTCCTGTCGTTGTCGAATTCCATCTTGAAAATAACCTTGAATTAAGGCTTCTGTTAAACGATTTACAATATAACCAATGGTGATTACTCCCATCAAAATTAAAACAATGGTGAAGAGTCGGGAGTTATCATCCAGGGGACGAACTTCAGAAAACCCAACCGTAGACAGGGTGATCATGGTCATGTAGGCCGCTTCGGTAAATGACCATTTTTCAATGACGTAGTACCAGAAGGTTCCCAGGCAAAAAACACCACCCAAGGCGATCGCCCCACCGAGTAATTCTTGTCGTAACCGTCGATATTTTTCTTGAAAGGAATAAAGGGTCATAGGTTGGTGGGTAATACTAAAACAGTTATGAGTGACGAATCATCAGTTATTACTTTAATTTTAGGGTTTATTGTTAATGGTTGACCTTTGACCCCTGCTTTGAGGTAAGCCATTTTACCCTATTCTTAATTTTTAATTCTCATTGATTAGAATCATTTATTTGTTTGATAGATTTCAACTATCTCTAGCTAACAAAATAATAATCATCTCCTTCCATTGTCAAGTTTTTTCTAAATGACTAGGCTAAAGGGGACGAGGGGTTTATTATGAACTAAGACCAAATAGGTTTTGTGCCTGTTCATGGTATATATTGAAGATTACTCTATTGAGACGGGTTTATAACCTATTCTCGATTTTACCCTTGAATTGTCTTCGGTATGCTTGATCCCCTAAGCTTAGGATAATAATATTCAGGAGATAAATAATTATGACTGCCCAAAAAACTGAAACTAACGGCACTCAAACCTCAGAAACTCAGAAGACGACAACCGCTAACAAAACCACTACTCGCAGTAGTCGTTCTACTGCTACCGAAGAAAAGCAAACCAGTGCCTTATCGGTAAAAGATAAGGCTAGTAAAACAGCCCAAGGGATTCAACTCATTACTGAACCTGGCCTACTCCCTGGCAACCGTCCAGTTGAAGCCAGCCACCTTAAGGTAGTGAGTACCTATAAGTCCGTTGGGGCCGCTCGTCCTGTGGTTGCTAGTGGCATGGAAGTTTCCAGCACTTTAACGATATCAGGACAACGACCGATTATGGTTAGCCACTTACAAGTTAGTGAAACTTATACCGTCATGGGTAACCGTCCAGTTGCTCCTAATGACATCGATGATCCCGCTTTATTGATGGGATATCTTGACTAAGGTTATCATGCAATACTACTTACAAATATAACCGAAATCCCCAGGTATGACTAGAATACTTGGGGTTTATTTCTGTCTTTTTTCGCAGTTTCGCCAAATGGTATAATCGCAATAAGTCGCTTGACATTCAAATTCACAAACTGATAAACCTGTCGGAACTTCTTGCACAATGTGACGTTGAAACCATTGTTTGATGGCTGTTAGTGACCTTTGCATGATTCCTTTGATGTCTGTGTTAATTTCTTCATTAGTTTGACCATAAAACAGAACTTAAACATAATGCTTCCTTCTTCTGGGTGATTTTTTCACTGATCACCATAAATATCTAATTGGGAAAAACTTCTGAGGGGTTGCAGTTGTAATATTTTTTGGCGACTGGTAACATATTCGGTCAAATAATATTGATGATTAACGGGATCTTTTTGAGCATTAATGGTTTTATATTTTTGTTCACAATAATGGCAATATTTTTCTAAGTTTACTTTTTCCAGGGAAATTAAAGCAGCATCAATGATCAAATTTAAGCGATTATTATCTTCATATTGTTCAATTTCTCTAAAATTCAAAAGTTGATTGATCGTTTTAACTGCTTCGGATGACTGATCCATATTTGCTTCTAGTTGAGAAATCAATTGATTATTATCTTCATCATCTAGAGTTACTTCTATGTCTAATACATAACTCCAGATAATTCGATGTTCTGGCAAACTAAAATAAAGGCTTTTTTCTTCCAATCTTTCAGTAATCTCCTGACGATATTCTGGATAATGTATATAAACTTTCAAAAGAATAGTTTCTGCTTCTTTTAATAAGTTATTTTCTGCAATTTGTTCTGGCTTAATAAAAGTTTTTTTTGTTTGATTACGAGCAGATTTTGTCAGGGGTTTATTTAACTGAGCTTGTAAATTTTTGAGATAAAGCGGTAAGATTCTAGCATCACCTTGGGCAAGAATTTCCGCACAGTAGCTAATATAATAACTGCGTTGATTACTATCTGCTAGTTTATTGAGAAACTTTACCATTTTTTGGGCAACTTGTTCAAAATCATCGGCTTGTTTTAAGTTTTTATTGATTAATAATTGTTGAATTTGCCAGTTTAACCACAGGGGTGCTTTTTCAATGAGTTGTTGATACCTTTCAAATCCATCTACATGAGACTTAATAAACTCGTCAGCGTCTTTTCCATCAGGAATATTGAGAATTTTTAGGTTAACTTGTCCAGAATAAATAAGATTTTCTATTTCAGTAATTGCTCTCTCTGTTGCTTTGATTCCCGCTTTGTCTGCATCAAAATTGAAGATAACTTGTTTTGAATCTGTATATCTTAATAACTGTTTTAATTGACTTTCACTGAATGCTGTTCCTAGAGAAGCAACCGTATTTGTAATTCCTGCTTCATGAAGGGCGATCGCATCGAAATAACCTTCTACTACAATCACTTTATCTAAGGAACGAATACTATTTTTAGCTTGATTCAACGCAAATAAAGTCTTACCTTTATTAAATAATGGAGTCTCAGGAGAATTGAGATATTTGGGTTCTTCATCCGTTAAACTTCTTCCCCCAAACGCAATAATACGGCCTTGAATATCTTTAATGGGAATCATCAGGCGATCGCGAAAAGTATCATAATAACCATTGCCTTTTTTTCTCGGTTTAATAAGTCCAGCTTGTTCCACTAACGCAATAGGATAGCGTTTTTGTTCTACTAAATAACGATGTAAGGTTTCCCATCCACCCGGCGCATAACCTAAGTTGAATTGTTGGATAGTTTCTGGTTTTAACTGTCTTTTTTCACTTAAATAATTAAGTGCATTTTCTCCTAAATATTCCTGTAGTGCGTGTTCATAAAAATTGCTAGTTAAAGCAACAATTTCATAAAGTTGTTCTTTTATAGAAAGTTCTTTTTGGATTTCTTGTCGTTTTTCGGGTTCTAAGGTTTTGAGGGGAACTTGATAGCGTTTGGCTAATTCTAGAATCACCTCACTAAAAGATTGTTGCCCAACTTCCATTAAAAAATTAATACCATTTCCCCCTTCACCACAACCAAAACAGTAATAAAGTTGTTGACTTGGATTAACTGTAAAACTAGGGGTTTTTTCCTGATGAAATGGACATAATCCTACATAGTTTTGTCCTCTTTTTTTCAGTACAACATAGTCAGAAATAACGTCATAAATGTCAATTTTTTCTTTAACTTCTTCAATGGTATCTGGATGTAGTCTAGGAAAGTTCATAATAAATAT
>JASJBX010000085.1 GCA_030066295.1 Crocosphaera sp. | reverse complement strand
AACCCCTTAACTCTAGTTTTCAAGGTGCATTGCCTATTGCTTGGTTTTCGCTTTTCGGCAGTTCAAGTATATCATACAAAATATCAAGCCGTCCTAGAAGGACGGGGTTTCTACCCACATTTTCGATGAAAACTGCTATCAGGACTTGGTAAAATAGCTAAGTTGAGTCATACCGCCCATACCCTCCAGAGAAGTGTGGGGTTGTCTCCCCTTCTGTTGTATAAATTCGCTACCAAATTATTTTATATTCAGCCATTATGCAAACCCTCGAAACACCTCAAACTTCCCCTAAACCCGAATTTGATACCACCATCCATCGTCGTTCCACCCGTCCGGTTCAAGTGGGAGACGTAACCATTGGCGGCGGCTCTCCCGTTGTGGTACAGTCCATGATCAATGAGGATACCCTCGATATTGAAGGGTCCGTTGCGGCCATTCGTCGGTTACACGAAATCGGTTGCGAAATTGTGCGGGTAACCGTTCCCAGCATGGCCCATGCGAAGGCGTTAGCCACCATTAAAGAGAAATTAGCTCAAGTTTATCAACCCGTCCCTTTAGTGGCGGATGTACATCATAATGGTTTAAAAATCGCCCTCGAAGTGGCTAAGCACGTGGACAAGGTCCGCATTAACCCAGGATTATACGTCTTTGAGAAACCCAGTGCCACCCGTAGTGAATATAGCGACACAGAATTTGCAGAAATTGGGGAAAAAATTCGCCAAACCCTAGAACCCTTGGTCATTTCTCTGCGAGATCAAGGAAAAGCCATGAGAATTGGCGTTAATCATGGGTCTTTAGCCGAAAGAATGTTATTTACCTACGGCGACACCCCAGAAGGGATGGTGGAATCAGCCTTGGAATTTATCCGTATTTGTGAGTCCCTCGATTTCTATAATTTGGTCATTTCCCTCAAAGCATCGCGGGTTCCGGTCATGTTAGCCGCCTATCGTTTGATGGTAAAACGCATGGATGAACTAGGGATGGACTATCCCCTCCATTTAGGGGTGACAGAAGCAGGAGACGGGGAATATGGCCGGATTAAATCTACGGCTGGGATTGGAACCCTCCTGGCAGAAGGCATCGGTGATACCATTCGCGTGTCCTTAACCGAAGCCCCAGAAAAAGAAATCCCCGTTTGTTATAGTATTTTGCAAGCCTTGGGACTACGGAAAACCATGGTGGAATACGTCGCTTGTCCTTCCTGTGGTCGTACTCTCTTTAATCTTGAGGAGGTGTTACATAAGGTACGAGAAGCCACTAAACATCTCACCGGTTTAGATATTGCGGTGATGGGATGTATCGTCAACGGGCCAGGGGAAATGGCTGACGCTGATTATGGTTATGTCGGTAAACAAGCCGGTTATATTTCCCTGTATCGAGGCCGCGAAGAAATTAAAAAAGTGCCAGAAGATCAAGGGGTACAAGAATTAATTAACTTAATTAAAGGAGATGGCCGTTGGGTTGATCCTTAATTTTAGAGAGGGAGCAGGGAGCAGGGAGCAGGGAGTAGAGGGAGCAGGGAGCAGGGAGCAGGGAGCAGGGAGTAGAGGGAGCAGAGGGAGAAAAAGATTAATTTTGTTTCTTATCTTCCCACCCTTCCCACACTCCCGTCACCCCGTCACCCCGTCACCCCTTACCCTAACACTTGAGAAGCGGCGGCAATACCTGCCCCAGACTTGGCTCCCTCATAACCCAAGGTTTGTAAGGTGGCTTCTAAAGCTGCGATCGCGGTTAAAACATCCCGTTCACTGACAAAGCCTAAATGGCCAAAACGGAATATTTTACCTTTGAGATGATCTTGTCCCCCGGCTAAGGCAATATCAAACTGTTGTTTCATGGTAGAGCGAATAGCCTCAGCTTCCACCGTAGAAGGCATCACCGCCGTTACCGCACTACTAGCCGCCTCGTCAGGGGCAAATAAGGTTAACCCTAACCCTTTGACCGCAGCACGGGTGGCTTGGGTTAACCGTTGATGACGGCTAAACATAGCCTCTAACCCCTCTGCTTTCATCATGGCTAAAGCCACTTGTAACCCGTACATCAGATTCACCGGCGGTGTAAAGGGAGAACTGTTTTTATCGGTGGCTTTTTTGTAAGCCCCTAAATCAAAGTAAAACTTCGGTAACGTAGCGGTTTCGTAAGCTTTCCAGGCTTTGGGACTGACGGCCACAAACCCCAGTCCCGGTGGAATCATATACCCTTTTTGGGACCCTGAGGCCACCATATCCAGCCCCCATTCATCCACCGGTACACTGACAGCCCCTAAACTGGTGACTGCATCCACCATGATCAACGCTTCCCCGTGGGCCTTGACGTAACCGTTGATCGTCTCTAGGTCGTTGAGAACCCCGGTAGAGGTTTCCGAATGGGTGATAATGACGGCTTTGATGGTTTTCTCATTGTCTGCTTCTAGCCTAGCTTTAAACGCCTCTGGATCGAGGGGTTTCCCCCATTCTGCGGTGATTTCTTCCACGTCTAAGCCGAAGGCACGGGCAACCTTTCCCCAACGCTCCCCAAACTTGCCGTTATTCCCCACTAAAACGCGATCGCCCGCACTCAAAAAATTGATAATGCCCGCTTCCATGGCCCCAGTCCCACTGGCGGTTAACATCAGCACATCGTTTTGGGTTTGGTGCAGCCATTTGAGGTTTTCTGTGATTTCCCCAATAATTTGACTAAAATCCCCACTTCGATGGCCAATGGGATGTTTTGCCATCGCTAATAACACACTTTCAGGCACAGGGGTTGGCCCTGGAATCATGAGCATATGTTTATCTTGCATTAATTCTGTCTCCTGCTTATTTTTGCTAAATCAATCAATCCCCTGTTTATGGGCATGAGAATATTAAAAAGCGAGATATTGTTGGGGCAGAGTATCAATCTCTGTTCCAAGAACAACTTCTGACTTCTGACTTCTAACTTCGTTACCCTGCTCCTTTCCACCTACTTTTTTCCTGATAACCTGTAACAAAATCTACTAAAATTGAGTAGGTTTTGACATCGGAAATGGCTTCGGTGACTCTGCAGGTTTTTCTTCCCAACCGACGTTACTCACTTTGAAGCCGACAATTATCGTTCCGTCCTTTTAAGAAAGGGTGAGGAAAATTACGTCTGGGGCTTTCACGGGGGTTGAGGTTGAGGTCTTACCTCCGAGATGATTAATCCTCTGGTTAATCATCTACCTATCATTATATCACAGCGTTTTTCATCTTCCTAGAGAGATATTGACAGCTTTTAGTAGATATCAATAGATTATTGGCTCCTAGAAGAAGCAGACTAGAAAAATCCTTGTCTTATCTCGATTTTTTTCAGCTTTAATTCAGATTTTTTCCTTTAAGGAATCAGCATCGGAATTAATTGCCCCATCTACACTATTAAGGGACCAATGATACTCTACGGGGATATGGGTTTGTTCACAAATGGCTTCGAGTTGTTTTTGTTGCGCTCTGGCTTTGCGTAGAGTAACAATTAATTGCTGCACTTGTTTATATAGGTGGGGTTCTTCGTAAGTCATGGCCTGCGTTTTACGCTCGAGCAACTGCAGGAGTAATTCGTAATGAACAAGAGACGGAAGGGGAAGGGGTTTCATCAGAATTATTGGTAATAAAATACTTAATCGGCTAAATTTAGAGCTTACTTTTACCATAAACCATCAAAGGCTAGGCAAAGCTAAAATTTATCTCTAGGTTTATTATTTAACAAGAGGCTTATAGAAATATGATGATTAACGCTTGCCAATTGTTCCGTTTATTAATATGGACAATTCTTTCATTCATTCTCAGCAAACGTTGAGATTATAGGGGATAATTGAGACAATTAAGGAAGAAATTTTTTGCTATTTTCTATATAAACCTAATGGAAAAACCTTCAGTTATTGGTCTGGATCTCGGTGGGACTGCTATTAAACTTGGACAGTTTCTCGAAGATGGCACTTGTATTAATTCCCTAACCGTTGCCACTCCCCAACCCGCAACCCCCGAAGCAGTGGTTAAAACGATGGTAAATGCGATCGCTCAATTGACCCCAGAGCAAAATTGTGTGGCGTTAGGAGTGGGAACCCCCGGACCAGCCGATAAAACCGGTAGAATTGCTAAAGTAGCTATTAACCTCTCTGGGTGGCAAGATGTTCCTTTAGCAGACTGGTTAGAAGCGCAAACCGGACTCCCTACCACCATCGCTAATGATGCCAACTGTGCCGGGTTAGGGGAAGCTTGGTTAGGGGCGGGGAAAGACTATCAAAATCTGATTATGTTAACCTTGGGGACGGGAGTGGGTGGGGCAATCATCCTCAATGGTCATCTATTTACGGGTCATTTAGGGGCTGCGGGGGAGTTGGGGTTAATTACCCTCAATTTTGATGGGCCGGTGTGTAATAGTGGCAATAATGGCTCGCTGGAACAGTATGGGTCCATTCAAGCCATTCGCCGTATGACTGGGAAAGAACCAGCAGAATTGGGAAATTTGGCAGAAAAAGGCAATAAAGAAGCTCTGGAGTTTTGGGAAGGTTACGGTTGCTTATTGGGTGCCGGGTTAGCCAGTTTAATCTATGTGTTGACCCCAGAAGCGATCGTGATTGGGGGTGGTATTAGTGGTAGTACCCGTTTTTTCTTCCCTGCTATTCTCGACGAAATCGACAGACGAGTGTTACCCAGTTCCCGCGAAAACTTACAATTATTAACCGCAAAATTAGGCAATGAAGCGGGAATGGTAGGGGCTGCAAAATTAGCCTGGGAATTAGTCGAATATTTTTAAGAGTGGCTGACGGCAATGAACAGGATAAAGTTGTCTTTAATTCCCTAAAAGAGTGGAAACAATGGCGATTTTTGAGAATATCTTTGGCTCACTAATATTTCGGGCAATCTCGTCATTCTCAATAAAATACTCTTCATGAGAATTGCTAATAATTACTAATTTGGTTAGCGTAAAATTGACACTAATTGTAACCCAAATTTAAAAATTTTTTTCGTTTTTTTCGTATCACTTAATAAAAGTGCGAAATGTGGGTTCGACACTATCATTCCAGACATAGGCTGATCCTGATGGAGTGTCAATGTCAGTAAATATAGAGGGGACGTTATTTAATTGCCCGAGAAATATTCTTGAAAATATTCCTGATATAAACGACAACTGATTACAACTTTATGCCCTTTAAAATCCACTAATCCTAAACTTTGTAATTTGATGGATTGTACTAGGTCTAATTCCACTGGTTTAGTGGCAAAAACCACCTTTTCTAAGGCTGAAAATAAGTCACAATCTTGTTGTTTTAAACTCCATAGTTGTCGTTGTAGATGATCCCGATAAACTTTATAGCAAGCATGGGGACGACTGCTCAAAAGTTTGTCTAAGCTAATGGTTCCATAGTAAATATGATAGAGGGCCAACCTGATTAAGTAGGGATGTCCCCCGACGAAATCTATTAACTTTTTCGCTTCTTCTAAGGACAATTTTAACTGACAAGTTTTCCCCAACTCTTCGACTTGTTTAGGGGTAAACATGGGTAAGGAGACGGGAATTCCCACATTGAAAGGGGATTGGTTAACATTGAGGGGGATATAAACTTCGGCAGAATGAACCACAATTAACCGTAATTTTTGCCAAACCTCTCTATTTTTTCCCTCCTCATGCCAAGTCCTTAATAAACCGAAAAAGTCATCCGCTAATTCAGGGTATTGGAACAGGCGATCGACATCATCCAAACCTAACACTAGGGGGGTTTTTAAGGAAGATAAAATATGCTTTTCAAAGTAGGTTTTACAAGTAATTTTACTCCCAAACATATTAGTCCAGGAGTCAGACACTTGATGGGAAAGATTTAAACTTAAACTAATACTGGCGCAAAACCATTGTAAAAACTTATCTAAGTCTTGAAATAACCCAGTCTCTGCTAAGTGAAAACTCAAAGAAACAGCAGCATATTTATTCTCATTGGCCTGATCGATTATCCTGGCAAGGAGGGAACTTTTGCCCATGCGTCTCGGTGCTTTGAGTCGAATTAAAGCCCCTGGTTGTAAAATGGCTTTATAGCAATCTGATTCGATGGGCGATCGCTCAATATAAAAGGGAGAGTTAAGGGGAACGTGGCCTTCGGGTAATTCCAGTGGAGGAAAAGCGCGAGGTTCGGGATGATAAAAATCCTGCTCACATAAGTCTAACTTAAAGGATTTGAAACAAGTTTTAAGGGTTTGTTTATCTACCCGTAACTCACAAGCAAATACTTTCATGAGGGTATCCATTGCTAACCCTGTTTTTTCGCTTAAGGCTTCCAGTGTATAGCGATTTCCGTGGTTGTCCGCGTATTCAGCTTCAGTTTTAGCATTTTGTAGTTTCTCCAACCCTTCATCCGTTAGAATCACCCCACGTTTTCTGGTTTTTTTTGAGTTGGTTTGAGTCTGTGTCATAATCATCAACGAAATTGAGAAAGACAGTGGTCTTATGTCTAGAGTTTACCCAATTTCGGCTCAATTGTGTTCATATGTTTAGGAATTTATGGATGATCAAATCCGATCCTAAGTTATGAGATCAGAAGTTAAACAGATTCAGGGTTTTGATTGTTCTCAATATTGAGTTTGATTACGCTGTTTTCACAAAGCGAATAATCTCTCTCACTTGATGTAAAAAGTTACTATCTTCTGTCAATTGAGAGATAGCTTTTCTGGCTTCTCGACTAATTTCTTCGTGTTCTATGGTATTTTTAGCTTCTAATTTATCTAGTTGAACGCCAATTTTGATGACTTCTTGTCCCGTGATTTCCCAGTTTTTCTGCTGTTTATTAATCCAAGAATTAGGATTGTTGGTATTTAATTTATTATGAATAGCATTCACTGTTTGTTCGAGTTGACTAAAGCGATTTCTTAATTCTAGAATGTCTTGGCGGGGATATTTAATCTGTTGTCGAATGGTGGACAAACGATAAGCTACATATTGATAGCCTCTGACGGCTGGCCGTAGTGCTGTTAATAAGAGGGTGGCGAAAGAACTAATATATCCCACCGAACTAATTCCCGTCACAGCGAGTTCATACAATCCTAAAGCTGAGAAAAGATGAAGGGCGATCGCTCCCAATAAAGCCCCTCGACTAACAGTTTTAACATAAGTCAATTGTTGACTATCAACTGCAATTCCTTGATCTTGAGACATAGCTGCTTCTGCGGCTACTTCTTTGGCCTCAAAATAAATATTCCAAGGAACAGTTACAATAGCTAGTAACCACCAAAAACTGGCAACGCCAATGGCCCAATCGATAAAGTTACCGGCAGGAATATCTAACCATTGTAAGAGAAAGAAAGCGACTAAAACGAAGAAACCTAAGCCAAAACTAAAGCTAAAGTACCAATAATAACCGTAAGTATTTCTCATAATTTTTTTAATTCCCGATTCTAGTTTCCCACTTAAGTTCAACTTTTCTTTTATATTTGTGACGCTTTTTTGACTGTTCTAATGATAGCCTCTTTTGGATTAATAATTGATGCCGTGATAACTTTTCCTTGAATTTGTTGCCCTAACCAGGGGGTATTATAATTCAAAGTATTAAGGGTGGATGCTGTAACTTTCCAGGTTGCTTTGGGGTCAAAAACAATTAACTCGACAGGGTTACCTACTTTAATGGGGTTAACAATTTGTCCTAAACATTTTCTCGGGTTACTGCTAAGAGTTTTCCATAATTGTAAGGGGGACCAGGTTTTTGTTTCCACTAAACTTTGCCAGAGGAGAGGCAAGACTAATTCTAAGCCGATCGCCCCTGGGGGAGACTCGGCAAAGGGGACTGTTTTCTCTTCGTAGGTATAGGCGCGATGATCAACGGCGATCGCGTCGATGATTCCTTGGGAAATCCCTTCAATTAAAGCGATGCGGTCCTCTGGGTTGCCTAAGGGGGGATCGAGGCGTAAATTCGGGTCATAGGTCCCAATGTTTTCGCTATCGAGTAAAAGGTGCATCCAGGTGGTACTGGCGGTGATGGGAATGCCTCTGGCTTTTCCCCAGGCGATTAATTCCACAGCGCGACGGGTGGAAACTCGCATTAAATGCACAGGGGTTTGGATGACGGCCACCATTTCTAAAATCGTGGCGACGGCGGCGGCCTCTGTCATAGTCGGGTTGCCCGTGAGTCCATAACGGGTGGAAAAATAGCCTTCTCGCATCACTCCATTCCCTTTAAGGGCAGGAAATTCGGCCACTAACCCTAGGGGCTTTTTCAGGGGTTTGAGATACTCTAAAACCCGTCTGAGTAGCCCGATATTTTCAATCCCTTGGTTATCTGTAAAGCCGATCACACCTGCTTTGGCTAATTCGGTTAATTCTGTCATCTCTTGTCCGTTCCCTTGATGGGTGAAGGTTCCCCAAAAATCGAAGGTTACCGATGGGAAGGACTGGGTTTGCTGTTTTAAATAGGTAAGGGTGGCTAAATTGTCGACAGGGGGTTGGGTTTGGGGTAGCAGGGCGATCTGGGTAAACCCACCAGCCACGGCAGCGGCGGCTAAACTAGCAAGGGTTTCTCGATCTTCATGGCCCGGTTCTCCACTATAACTATACAAATCCATTAATCCTGGAGCAAGAATCAAGCCTTTCCCCTCAATAATCTGCGTTTCTGGGGGAATATTGTCCAGTTGGGAGTCTATGGCTTGAATTGTGCCTGAATCTAATAATACATCGTTGATCAGACTGGTATTGGCAACTGGGTCTAAGACTTGAATTTGTCTTAGCAGCGTTGGGGAAGCGGTGGTCATAATTATTTCGGTTTCATGGGTTTAGGTAGGGGAAGACGGCGAGGAGAAGGACGGGGACGATCTAAACTATGGGGAGAGGATGGGGAGCGATCGCGGTTTGATGGGGAGGGTTTGGGACGAAATTGGGTTGCACTCCTTTTTTTTGCATATTTTCCTTGCTTTTTCTGCATCTGGCCCAGATTGATCCCTGTTGTAATGGTCAGGTGATTATCGATCAGTTGCACTTGTAATTCCCAAAAACACCCTACGGCTTTATCGGGCAGGGTTCCAAGCAATTTTAATTTGAAAAATTTCGGTTTTTCTGAGGGATGCTTAGGAAACTGACGAATTTTAACAATAACAATTTTTTTTTGATGGGACGCATAGACCACTTGGCCGCGAATGGAAAAGTCTCCGCTTTGACTGGGAAATTCAGGGTTGACTTGTTCTGAAGATAGGGATAGGTGAGTTTTTTCGGGATATAAGGTTTCTGGTTCCCACACGCCAGCAATTTGTAGTTGCAGTTGATCGTTAGCGAACCGCGTTCGGGGGTAAACGATCCACAAATGAGGTTTATCTAAATCGATGTGTTTTTTAAAGAGACTCAGCACTTTACCTAAGACAACAGTATCAATGATGGTGCCGTCTTTTGTGATGAGAATTCCTCGTGTTTGATGTTCTTGGGAACGCTGATATTGACCCTCGATTAAGCCGATCGCCCGATATTGTCTGGGATGACTCGGGGGAGGAATGGGAATAGGGTTGTGAAGGCCATTGTCAGGGGAAGATAGCATAATATAAGCCGTTTAACGGGATGCTTCTGATGACTAAATTATCAGTTTTCTTTAACAAACATGGGTAAATGAAGTATTTTTTAAGGATGGCTTATAACTGTTCTAAGTAACTTAACAAATCAGCCATTTCTTGGGGACTGGGTTTAAACTTTGGCATGGGTGGGGTTTTTCCACTGATCACTTGTTGAATGAGACTGATTTTCGATTTATGCTTTTGAACATGGTGTAAACTCGGACCGACAATTCCATCGGCTTCCATACCATGACATCCGGCACAATTAATTTCAAAGATAGCTTGTCCTCGACTCACATCTCCCTGACGGGATAAGACTTCGTTAAGGTAAGGATCTGAAACTTTATGAAGATACCAACCGACTATCACGATGATAGCTATGAAAATCATCCCTAAACAGATTAGGATTAATCTTTGGATAGCATCCTTAGGTGGGATTAACTGTTGAGTCACGGTCATTCAAAGTGTGCTTGTGTTGGCCTTCTCTTTACATTTTGCAATATTTTGGGCATAAAATGCTAGTTTCGTTAACTCATGTAACAATGTAACAATTTAAAATCGCTTCTCATATCTGACCCGAAACTCATTGAAAGCATAATCATAAGATAAACGGACATAACCTTTATCTTCCACTTCGTAAATAGTTTCTAGGAAAGGAACAATCCGGAAGTCTGTACTATCGATGGTGTCACTGACAGAGGTTTCAATATCGTAGATAAGGGTTTGAAAGACCATCGGTAGGGCCAATTGAACAATTCCAAATTGTATTAATTGTTCTGTACTTTGTCCTTGCAAGGCTTCTGCTAATACGAAAACTTGTTCTCCTAACAAACGAACGATCTCCCCTTGACTTTTGGGGGGACTACTGGTTAAGTTCAACACAGGATTACTTAATAGTTGTTCATCGTTATTGCCTTGGTTCGCCAAAGTTTGTAAACAGGTACTAACTTTGTCTAAATCTGCTTGAGATAATTGAGTTTGAGTTTGAATAGGTTTGAGGGGATCTTGCAGTTGACATACTTCATATCCTTCTCGTCCTAGGTTGGGAACCAATTGAGATAAGGGTCCATTCAGGGCTAAATTAATGTCAACCCGTTGCACTTTATTAAGACTATCATCAGGAATTTCGGTGGTATCTCCTGAACGGAATTTTTTACTGGTATTAGGAACTTCAGAAACAATGGTTCTCATGGCTAGATCAAGGGTAGGATTTAATAATCCGTCATCGGGACTAAACACAATTCTATTTTCTTTTCGTCGTTCGATAAAAAAGCGAGTTTCTAGGAAATTAACCAACCCGCGACTAACGATAATTTCTCCTTCTGGTTGTAAGGCGGTAAAATCGCTAAGAAAACCGTCAACTGCCACATTCCCTCCAAAATCAAAACGAAATAGGGGTAAAACTTCCACAAACAAATTGTTTAAGCTGACTTCAAAGTTTTCTAATTTGGGTATAAAAGGAACGGGTTGATTACTGGCAGTTTGTTGGCGTCGTTTAGGAATCACCCAGCGATTAATTTCGGCAACTGTTTCCTCTTGACTCTGTAGTTGGGTGGGGATAAATATCTGACCATTGGCCAAAGTTACGTTGCCTCCTACCACTGGTTGAATGGCTGCCCCTGTGACTATAATGGTTCCATCAACTAACCCTCGATACAATCCTTCGAGATTAATTTCTCCTTTTTCGATGGCAACTTTGAGGGGATTGTCTAAATTGGGTTGTGGTTGAAATAAGGGTAACACTCCTACAATATTGAGGGTACTATCAGCAAAGTTTCCTTGTATTTGTTCGACGTTAATGACTTGATCGTTAATAGCAACGGTTCCACTGACGGTTAAGGGTTGGGGTAAGGCTGCACTTTGAAAAATTGTCTCATTGAGGGTAATGGTTCCCCCGGCATTTAAGTTAGAAACTAATAACCCTTCAGATAGGTCTAGGTTTCCTGTAGCTTGAGCATTAATAATACCTTCCCCTCCGGTTAAGAAAACCTGTTCACCGGTGAACACGCTAACTAATTGCAAGGCTTCTGTATCTAGGTTAAGATTAATGGCAAAGTTATCGTTATCGGTGTAGGTCGGAAAGGGAATATCCACCGCAGCAGCAACTAGAGAATCGTCAGTGGTGGCCAGTTGAAACCGTTGACCATTATAACTAAATTGTCCAGCAAGATTGGCGTTGAAGGATCTTCCTTGAAAGGTGGTATCAACTAAGGCAAATTGTCCTTGTAGTTGAGGCTGGAACGGGCTTCCCCCGATGATTCCTGAAGCGTTTAATGCCCCAGTTGCATCCAGAGGAACTTTGATAAAGTTATTAATAGTGGACAGGGATAAATAGTTAACTTGCCAATTAGCGGCAATTTCTTGTAGGGAAAAAGTACCTTCTAATCCTAACCGGGTTCGATTAATTTGAATGCTGGCGGGATTAATGGTTAAAACGTTATTACTTAAATCCGCATTCAAAGTAACTTCATTAATGGGAATAAAGGACACATCTCTGATGACTAACCCCAAGGGTTTGATGACATCGGGATAAGACGCTTGAGGATGCCATTCCCAATTTTTTCCACTTAAAGCAATATTGAGATTGGGTTTATAAATAGTACCCCCTAAAACAATATCAGTGCTAAAATCACCTCGGATATCGAGTTCGGTGGGGAATCCTCCTTTTTCCCGTTCATCGGCTAATTCTCGAATTTTTTGGTCAATAACGGCTAATAGGTTCACTTGATCGGCAATTTTCCCGTTAGCTTCTCCCACCGACTGCGGGGGAATAGCAGCAGCGTTTTGGTAGTCAATGGGTTTAATCTTTAATAGGTCCAGTAACCGTTCGACGCTGGACAATTTTAGGGCAATAAAGAGATCCTGCAAACGGCCCTCTTCTATGTTCAAACGACCGGTAATGTCCCCAGACTCCAAGTTTAAGGACCCTTGCACAGCATATAAACTTTGGCCTAAGCTGAGGGTGGCGTTTTGTAACCTAGCAATGTTGTCTTGATAGAGGACATCGGCGGTTAATTCACTGGCTTCGACAAAGCCAATACTGGGCTTCTCAATGACTAATTTTCCCCTTCCTTCTAGGGTGTAAGGGTTGATGACTACCTCGGTTTGCACTTCCCCTGATAAAAAGCCAGGAACCCCAAACTCTCCCCCTGGGGCGATTTTGAAGATATCTAGGGGAAACTGCTCAATTTTAGCCACTAACTCGTCCCCTTGTAGTCTTCCCGTCACAGCAATGGGGGCCAGGTCCCCTGCTTGTTGCCTTAGTTCAAAGGCCACAGGGAGATAAGGGGCCGGACAGTCCCCACGGGTACAGGGTTGCAAGGATGCAGCAATCACGTCTTGTTGACCCCGTAAGTCGAGGGCGATGGTTTGTCCTATGGTTGCGTTGACTTTGCCGGTTAAGAGGGGTTCAAAGGGGCGATCGTTAAACACCAGGTCCCGTACCGTTAAGTCCCCCGTCAGCTTAATATTACCGGGTAGGGTGGGGGCTGTCAGCAGATTTTGCCCCACCAGGGTTCCTTTAAAGGTTCCGACCCCTTGCAGTTTCAATTCTTCGGGCAGAAAGTCCCGTTTCACAGGAACAAGGGAAATGAGTTGGGTGAGGGGTAAATCATCGAGGGTGGAAGTCGCTTCTACGGAGAGGTTAACCTCTGCATCGGGAAGGATGAGGGGGTTGGAGATAAGGATGTTACCTCTGGCGTTGAGGCTTTGTCCGTCGGCTTGGACGGTGATCTTATTGGCGTTGATGGGTAAAAGGGCGTTCTCGTCGAAAAGGCTTGATAAGGTTCCTGAAAGGGAAATTTGGGCGTTTATATCGTCAATATCGATTTTCGGCAGTTCTGGGGCGATTTGGGCGAGAATGAGGTTAGGTTTGAGGTTGGATGCAGTGACTTCGGTGGTCCATTGATTGTTTTGCAGACGGGTTAAGGTGTCAATGGTCCCGTCGGCAGTGGCTAGTTGCAGGTTGACGGTGGCTTGGGCTGTGCTAAGATCCGGTTGAGTGGAAAGTAGGGGCAGTAGATCACTGGAAACGATCGCTTGTCCGTCCACTAATTGGGCGTTAACGGGTAAGTTAGGGACGAGATCGTTGAGGGATAGGGTGGATAAGTCCACCACCCCGCGTACTTGACCACTGCCTAGGTTACCCACTACCCTGATGGGACTGCCATCTACGGTTAATTGTACGTTAGCATTGCCTCGAAAACTACTAAGATCGGGGGTATTTCCCAAGGAAGAGATGAGAGAGTTGAGGTTTCCGGTTAAGACGAGATCGCTGCTGACTAGGGTGGATGGTACGGGTAAATTGGGGATGATAGGATTGAGGGCAATGGTTCCTACTTGGGCGATGGTGGTTAAAATGCCGTTACCCACTTCTATATTGGCGTCGATGGGACTCCCATTAACGGTTAACTGGGCATTACCATTGACGTTGAGACGGTTAATATTTAATTGTCCGTCTTGGAAAATATCGCTGAGGGAACCAGACAGGTTGAAATTGCTTCTACTAAGTTGGACGGGGACGGCTAAGTTGGGAATATAGGGGTCAAGGGGTAAACCGGACACCGCAGCCCTTCCTGTGAGATTGCCTTGGGATAAGGCGGTTTCCAGGGCGATCGCTCCTTGGCCGATTTGCAGTTGTAGGTTACCTTGACTATTGATGGTATCCAGGGCAAAGTTGTCTAGTTTTCCAGCAAGATTAATATTCCCCCCCGTAAGGGTTACCGCTTGGGTTAAAATTTCGTCAGGACAGGTAATCAAAGAACAAGCAAGTTCGACAAAAGGGTTGAGGGAAAAACGATCGGCAGTGATGAGGGTTTGCCATTGTTTTTTGTCAATATTTCCTAATCCTTTAACGGTAATAGTCCCTTCAGTGGAGGTTAAGACTGTATCTTGAATTAAGATATCTTTTCCTCCTAAAAGTATTGTCCCTTTTCCTGAAATATCTTCCCCTGAAACCCTGATAATACCTGGGGCTGACCATTCTATTTTTCCTTTGGGTTCTCCTATATTTCCTCCTATCTGTCCTTGCGCTGTGATGGTTCCAATACTAACATTTTCAGGGGTTTGATAGTAGGTTTGGGCTAATTTGTCACCTGGTAAATTAGCTTCAAATCCTAAGGCAATGGGCATCTTTTGCCATTCTATTTTCTTATTTTCTTCTAAGGCTTTTAAGATCCCTAAATCTACTTTTCCTGTTGCGGTAATGTTACCCCCTGCGGTGGATTTCACTTGAAATTCTTTGAGATTAATTTGATTTAAGTTTGCTTGGAAAACTGTTTTTAATTGTTCAATTCTCGTCCTTTCAATTAATAGGGGTTTACTATTATTAATTGTCCCAGTTATAATGGGATTTTTTATCTCTCCTGTTAATCTAATTTTTCCTTCAATTTCCCCTGCTAAATTAACCGGTAACTGAACTTTTAAAATATTAGATATATTCCTCAGTAAAAAGGGATTAATATTAACATCAATATTGTAACCCTCTTGCCAATTAACTGATCCTTCGATATCTGTAGAAAACTCCCCTAAGCTTAAACGACTTTCTTGAAAATCAACAGTTTTACCTACAAAATTAAGTCCTAAATCAAGCTTGATCGGAACTTTTAACGGTTGCAACCCTGCTTCAATGTTTGAAAGTTGAAAATTTCCGATGCCTTCTGTTCCTTCAATCTCTTCTAAAGACGGTACATTGATGTTTAAATTACTATCAATCAAACCACTCTTTAAGGTTACAGGTAAGTTAGGAATTAACGCAGCCAACTCAGGTAACGCTAATTGAGAAATGATTAATTCTGCTTGAGTTTGGAAGGATTTTATATTCGTTTCTCCTGTAACTTTAACCGCACTGTTTAATAAAGCAACATCTAAATCATAATTA
>JASJBX010000084.1 GCA_030066295.1 Crocosphaera sp. | reverse complement strand
GGAGAGTTTGTAAGAAAATTAGGAGACAGCCTCATGGCTCGGATGTATTACGATGCAGATGCCAACCTTGATTTATTAGCAGGTAAGACTGTAGCGATCATTGGTTATGGTTCTCAAGGTCATGCCCACGCCCTCAATTTAAAAGATAGTGGTGTGAATGTGGTAGTGGGGCTGTATCCCGGCAGTAAATCACGACAAAAGGCCGAAGAAGCGGGGCTAAAGGTGCTAAACGTGGCCGATGCGGCCAGTGCGGCGGATTGGATCATGATTTTGCTGCCGGATGAGGTGCAGAAAACGATTTACACAGAAGAAATTCAACCGAATTTAAGAGAAGGGAAGGTGTTATGCTTCGCCCATGGCTTTAACATCCACTTTGGTCAAATTGTTCCCCCCGAAACCGTCGATGTGGTCATGATTGCCCCCAAAGGGCCCGGTCATTTAGTGCGTCGAACCTACGAACAAGGAGAAGGGGTTCCCTGTTTATTCGCCGTCTATCAAGATGCCAGTGGACAGGCCCGCGATCGCGCGATGGCCTACGCCAAAGGAATCGGCGGAACCCGTGCTGGTATCCTCGAAACCACCTTTAGAGAAGAGACGGAAACGGATTTATTCGGGGAACAGGTGGTCCTCTGTGGTGGTTTATCCGCTTTGATCAAGTCCGGGTTTGAAACCTTAGTCAACGCGGGTTATCAGCCCGAATTAGCCTATTTTGAATGCCTCCACGAAGTCAAATTAATTGTGGATTTGATCGTGGAAGGGGGACTGGCCAAAATGCGGGATAGTATTTCTAATACTGCAGAATATGGGGACTTAACCCGAGGTCCTCGTATTGTTACCGACGAAACCCGCGCCGAAATGAAACAAATTCTCAGCGAAATTCAATCCGGTCAATTTGCACGGGAATTTGTTCTCGAAAATCAATCTGGTAAACCCGGATTCACCGCTATGCGTCGTCAAGAAGCCGAACACCGCATTGAGGAAGTGGGTAAAGATTTGCGGGCCATGTTTAGTTGGTTGAAAGATTAATCCCTGTGGAAATTCAAACCGCACCCCCCTTATCCCTATTGGGAAGTGTGGGGAGTGTGGGGAGTGTGGGGAGGCGTTGAATTGAAAAAAATGTAACGGAAACTGGAAAGTATGGCGATCGCAAAAAGTATCAGCAAAATTGGGGATGAGGAAGTTGTCATTTATATCCAGGTTGATGATGATTTCAAACCCCTACCAGAAGATGAGGAAGATGACCCCCTACTGACGACAAGAGGTAGAGGGTCAAAAGTTATTGAAGCTACCGGGGATTTATTTGGGGAAGGTTTAGCCTTAACTCGGACTTGTGCGGCGAAAGTGATCGAGAGTGTTAAGCAGATGAAGAAGGAGACAAAACCCAGTGAACTCCAGATTCAACTGGGAATTACCCTTGATTCTGAGGCAGGAGTCCCCATGTTAGCCAAAGCGGGGGTAGATGTGCAGATGCAAGTCACCATGAAATGGACGTTAAAAGAAGATTCATGACTCAGACAGCCATCACCTCGAAAATCCTCCCCTACACCTGGCTAGTGGGTCAGGAACAGCTAAAACTGGCACTTGAACTGGCTTATATCGCCCCTCGTATCGGGGGCGTTTTATTAAGTGGACAACGGGGGACAGGAAAATCCAGTGCGGTTAGGGCGTTTTCGGTGATGATGGAAAAGAAACTGCCGGTTACGTTACCCATCAACGCCACAGAAGATCGGGTAATTGGAGGTTGGGCCATTGATCAACTCATGAAGACTGAGGCCGTCTGGCAAAAGGGTTTGATTCAAGAAGCGTCGGATAAAATACTGTATATTGATGAGGTGAATCTACTGGATGATCACGTTGTCAATATTATTCTGGATGTGACCTCAACAGGGGTTTTAGTGGTACAGAGAGAGGGACAGAGAAAAGAAGAAGCGGTTTCTTTTACTTTAGTTAGTACCATGAATCCGGAAGAAGGAGGGTTACGGCCTCAATTATTAGATCGATTTGGTTTAATGGTAGCGGTTAAGGCACAAACAGAAAAAGAAGAACGCAAGCAGATTTTACAAACGGTGATGGACTGGGATAAGGCATTATTTGACCTATCGGTGGGTAATGCTTCAGAATATACGAAGAAAGTAGAACAAGCACGGAACAATGATCAACGCTATAAAGAAGAATTGAAAGAAGCAAAAAACAACTTTCGGGATGTAACTATGTCTGATGAGATGATCGAGTTTTGTGTGAGTTTAACCGAAGCGTTTCAAGCAGAAGGGAACCGAGGGGACTATATCATGGCTTTGGCTTCTCGTGCTTATGCTGCTAGGGAAAAAGAACCAACAGTCAAAGCACAACATATTCAAAAAATTGCTCAATTAGTGCTTAGTCATCGTCGTCCCGAATTTCTTCAAAGTAGTCAGCTTCCTTGGACTCAAAGCGACCATAATAAAGTTAAAGAGGTTCTGAAATTGGCTCAAAAGGCATGAAGTTGACCTTAAGTTTAGAAACTGTCAAAAAAAGTCCTTTACTTCAATCTCTTTGTTGTGTGGCATTGAATCCAGGATTACGGAGTCTTTTGTTATTTGATAGTTCACCGATGGGATTACAACAGATAGGAAGTCTATTAGTTTCTCTGTTGAAAGTAACCACAAATTGCGAAAACGTTGTGCCAGTTAAGTTAGGAACGTTTGAGTCAGAGGATGATTGGTGGGGACAAATGAGCTTCGGCAATCAATTAGAAACATCTGCTTTTCAATGGCAACCTGGACTATTAGGACAAGGGGAAAATAGCGATGAGATTCGATTAATTATTATCCCTGATTTAACTCAGTTAAGTTTAGCAGCTATGAGAGCTTGTGTGGTGTTAATGGGAGCCGATGTGGCCCATTTAGAACGTCATGGACAAGGGAAAATTTTGCAACCTAATGTATGTTGGTTAGTGGGTTTAAGCAGTCAAAAAGAAGAAATTGGTAAGATTTCACCCCATTTATTAGATCGGTTCGCTCTGCGTTTGAATGGAAAATTTCAAGATAATAGAAATAGAATTACTCAGATTAAACAGTTATTAGAGCAGGAAAGAAAAAAGGAATTATTATCTGATGAACCAGAGATTGACGTTGAATTACAACAATGGTTACAACAAGCTTATTTGATGAAACCAGCAATGACTGGGGAAGCATTAGAAAGAATTTTAAACTATAGCTCTGTTTCCAATATTTATCATCGCCGTGACATTTCCTTGACTCGTTTTTCTACTGCCTTCGCTCAACTGGAAAACGCAGAACAAGTAACAGTTAATCATGTGGATAGCGTGGCTCAAATGATCGGGTTAACCTTGTCAGAAAATTCTACAGAAAATAGAAAAATTGAGCAACAAAAATCAACAGAAGTGGTTGAATTCGAGGATTTTAGTGATTCAGAAACGCCCATATTACCCGTTTTAACAAGTAATGAACAAGCAAACAATAATAGAGAAATATCGGTTAATAAACCTGAACAATCTAATTCTTTACCAACAATAATTATTCCAGAAATTGCTCCGTTAAAAGAACCTTATCAAGAAGATGATGCCCCCATCGAAAGAGAAATGGCTTCCTTAAAATTACCCACTGCTGGATTTCGGCAAAAAACCATAGCAAAAGGGACAATTATTGGTGCTGAAAAAACCAACAACGCACAAGACTTAGATATTATTAGGACAGTATTAGAAGCAGCTAAATTCTACAAAATTCGTCAAAAAAACCAACAAAATAATGAGCAGAAATTAACCATATTACCCACAGATTTATATCGTCATCGTCGTGCGCCGGTGGCTGAACAAATGCTCACCTTACTGATTGATTATACCTGTTTAGATAACTGTCAATGGGAAGATCAATTACTTCCTTATATTAGTTGGGCTTATACTCAAAGAGCCAGTGTTGCTTTAATTCAAGTAGGTATTGCTCCCGAAAATATTGACCCTTCAACTATACAGATTAACCCGCAAGAATTACGGGCAAAAAAAATATTCGCTCAAAGTATTTTAGTCCCTTCCATTGGTCGAGGATTGGATTTAGACGAAACTCAAAAAGGGAAAGCCACACCCTTAGCACATGGTCTAGACTTAACCTTAAACACCCTACGTCATGCTTTACAACATGGAAAAAATACCATCCATAAAGCCATTTTAGTTGTCATTAGTGATGGACGGGGAAATGTTCCGATAGAAGCCAGTTATTTAGGGAAAATTCAAACACCTGTAGGAAGAAAAGGGGTAGAAGATGCCTTAGAAATTGCTCAAAAAATTGGTAATTTAGATCAAGTTGAAACCATCTTTTTAAATCCTCAATCTCAACAATATCCTGAATTACCCTTATTATTAGCTAAAGCATTAGGGGCAAAAGTTGTCTCTATTCCACCTAGCGAAACTTGGGAGGTGGAAGAATGGGAAATTTAATTGAAAAAGCTATTAAAAAGCAACCTAGTTCTGTTTTACCTCAATCATCAGAGCAAGAAAAATCCCTAGAACAATTAAGACAAGAACAAAATTTAGACCTTGAAAATAGCGACATAATAACTGAAGAAACTGATATTTATGAATTCTCTTCCTTTGGGATAAAAATTGATACAAAATATCCCCAAAAAATGGCAGTTATCGTCATAGAAAATGATGAGTTTGATCAAGAATCAATCATTATTAATTGTTATCATGGCGCGTTAAAATTAAGTGAGCAGTTAACAACAGAATCATTCAAAGCTCCTAATATATCTTATGCAAAAATAGCAGAAGATATGACAAAAATTGGGAGGATGTATGGTATCATTCGGGGATTTTCAAAAAAACATCCTCAAGCTAAACAACTAAGAGGATGGTTGCTAAAATTACAAGGAAAACTTGAGAATCAATTATCTTATTTAGTTATTAATGATCGGACAAATTTTGAAATTCCTTGGGAACTTGTAGAACTTAAACAGAATCAACATATAGGAGCAAATCTTGTTACAGTGCGATGGCAAGATATTACTGATCCTGATAATTTAGATGAGGTGGATAGTTTAATTGATCTCAAAATTGAAGAACATAACTGTTGTGGAAATATCGTGGCCTATCTTAATACAAAAGATTTACCCAAGGTTAGGGAAGAAAAAAAGACAATTGAGCCGTTTAATCCCATTGTTCATGAAAATATTTATAATTTCTTGGATTTTTTAGATACAGTTGATTTAGATGTTAGTCTCGTTTTTATTGCCAGTCATGGGTTTTTAGGTAATAATATATCTGAAACAATGTTAGGAGAAGAAAATGAAAAGCAACAAATATCTTTACCCGACTTATATGCGTATGATTTTGATTGCTTAGCTAATTGTTCTAGTCTTGTTTTTATGAATAGTTGTCATTCAGGAAGATTACAAACCGATGAAAGTTTCAATATTTTTGATTCCGATGAGCGCGTTGGTTTTTCAACTTTTTTCCTAGAAAAAGGAGCCAATGGAGTCATTGGAACCTTATGTCAAGTAGCCGATTTATATGCAGCTAAAGTTGCTAAAAATTTCTTTGATGAATGTCAACAAAATCCCCAGCTTCCTGTGGCAACCATTTTAAAAAATATGAGATGTAAAGCCATTGAAAACTATTTATCTGAAAAGAATCGAGACAATCAACGTTTATTCCTCTTTACTTTTCTGTATATCTATTATGGCAACCCCATGACGAAACTTAAGCTGATTGCAAAGGAGGGAAACTAAATGGTTAATAGTCAAGAAATTCCCTTATCTATTCAACCCATCATTCGCTATCCCCGTTCAGCAGAAGTTAATCAAAAATATTTGATGGAAATTGATATTAAACAAACCGATGACTTGGAAAAATGGGTTTATGAAGAAGAAGAATATCCCATTTATTGTCGAGTTGATACCTATTCAAAAGAAAGTAGAACCCCCTTATTTAAGATTCAACCCATCGGTAAACCTGCCATTGTTTTGCATCGCTTTGGGGGAACCTATGGACCGGCAAAATTTTTATTAACCGCAGCGTCTCAAGATATTAAAGGAGAAATTAGAGTTACTTTAGTCAATGGTTGGGGTGTCCCTCTGAAAATGTTGCATTTACGAGATGTTTCTGTCACCAAAGAGAAAATAGAACCTCCGAAAAATCCGAGTAAAGAGCCTATTTTTGTCTCCAAACCTCGCAAACTAGAAACATTTACATTTGAAGCCGAAGTTGCTTCTATTGTTTTTGAACAAGAACCACCTTTACAACAATGGACTTATTCTACACCCACCGTCAACCGTCACGGTGAAATCATCAAAACCAGCACCTATACCGCTTCTTATTTCACTGAAAAATTACCCGATAATATTGACCTGGAAATGGTATCCATTCCTGGTGGTACTTTTACCATGGGAACCGATGACGCTGAAATTGAGAGATTAGTCAAAAAGTTTGATTGGGATGCTTATAGACGCGAAAAACCTCAACATAATGTCACTCTTTCTCCCTTCTTCATAGGTAAATACCCCATTACTCAGGCACAATGGAACGCGATCGCCTCTCGAACGGATTTAAAAGTTAACATTGATCTAGACGAAGATCCCTCTGATTTCAAAGACCCTTATCAAAAAGACCAAGAAACCATAGAAAGATGGCTCAGACCCGTAGAAAATGTTAACTGGCACGAAGCAGTAGAATTCTGTCAACGTCTCTCTAAGCTCACAAGAAGAGACTATCAGCTACCCTCAGAAGCCCAATGGGAATACGCTTGTCGGACTGCTATAGAACCTCTAGACCTCGAAAATGATGAAACTTACCCACCCTTTTACTTTGGAGAAACCATAACAGGAGAACTAGCGAATTATGACGATTCTAACACTTATGCAGATGAACCCAAGGGGGAATATAGGGAACAAACCACCCCCGTTGGTCAATTTCCCCCCAATGCTTTTGGATTATATGATATGCACGGAAATGTTTGGGAATGGTGTGCCGATGACTGGCATGATGATTATGACGGTGCGCCTAATGATGGTAGCCCTTGGCTTGATGATGAGGAATATAATAATTTGAATAGTGAAAAATGGGGTAATTCTGTTAAAAGTGAGAAACAAAAAACAAATACTGTGCTGCGAAGCGGCTCTTGGCTAGATACTCCTGTTATCTGTCGTTCTGCTTATCGGGTTGACAGCTTTCTTGGTCGCAAGATTGGTCACTACAATATCGGTTTTCGTGTAGTTTGTGTGTTTAGGAGAACTCAATGAAGTTCATCACTCCGTTCCAGTTTGATCGCACAGAAGATAGACGGTAGGGTGGGCAAATCAGAGATTTATCTGGACTACTCGTAAAGTGAAAAACATTGCCCACCTTACAAAATTGGTTTTTAATGTTCCTTTAACAAATAATCTCTAAATTTCATGAAAACAATTCAATTAAACGAGCTTAAAATAGAAGCTTTATTAACAAAAAAGAACCAATAGCCATAGAACACAATAACAAAATCATAGGCTATTATAACCCTATTGTTGATTATCAAAAAGCAAAAAAAGCTAAAGAAGAACTTGATATTATTATGGAAAAAGTGTTAAAAGAAACAGGCTTAACTGAAGAAGAGTATGGGTCACTATTTATGGATATTGAAAAACCATGCGTTTAGTGGTTGACACAAAACCTTAATGTTACTCCTGCCTTCTGCCTCATTTCAACTGTAACGTTTATTTTTATCCAGGTACTTTATGGCTGAAAAACTAATAATTGAACGCCCAAAACACAAATTTACAGGGTATAGAGACTATATCGATGATGTCCCTTTAGAAATGGTATTAATCCCCGATGGTACCTTTATAATGGGCGCACCAGAAACCGAAAAAGGCACTCGCAGCAACGAAAGACCGCAACATGAGGTAACTATTTCCTCCTTTCTCATGGGACGCTATCCTATTACCCAAAAACAATGGAAAGCGATCGCCACCAGAACAGACTTAAAAGAAGAAATAGACTTAGAGCCAGATCCCTCTCGTTTTAAAGACCCCTACAAAGGCATAGATCGATGGCTTAGACCCGTAGAAAAGGTTAACTGGTACGAAGCGGTAGAATTTTGTCAACGCCTCTCAAAACTCACAGGAAGGGACTATCAGCTACCCTCTGAAGCGCAATGGGAATATGCTTGTCGTGCCGGAACCACTACCCCTTTTCATTTTGGGGATACTATCACAACAGAGTTAGCTAACTATCGAGGAACTGACGACGAAGAGTTAAAGCTGTCAGGATCTTATGGAAAAGGTTTAAAAGGCAAGTATCGAGAACAAACCACCCCAGTCGGCTATTTTGATGTGGCTAATGCTTTCGGACTAAGTGATATGCACGGCAATGTTTGGGAATGGTGTGCCGACGACTGGCATAAGAATTATACGGGTGCGCCCACCAATGGTAGTGCTTGGGTTGATTACGATAATTATCAAAATGTTAACTCTGAAACTAAAGGATATTCAGCTAAAAAAAAGCAAAATAAACCAAATGCCGTTCTTAGGGGCGGTTCTTGGCTCGAATATCCTAATAACTGTCGTTCTGCTCTCCGCGGCATCTTCTACGTTCCGCGCGGCATCCACCTCAACAATTACGGTTTTCGTATAGTATGTGTGTTCGAGCGAACTCAATAATTAGTTGATTTTTTTAACGGAAATGGTGGGTTACGACGGATTGTTATCTTCTTGTAATAACCTAAATTGTCGCCGTCTAACCCACCCTACTTGACTAAAGATTGCTTTATTTGGCGGGTGCATTAGTCATTGCGAGGGGAAATATAACCATTAATCTTTGATTCTTACTGAAAATACCCCGAAGCAATCTACCATAGACTATCTTTAATAATTAGTTGATTTTTTTAACGGAAATGGTGGGTTACGACAGATTATTATCTTCCTGTAATAACCTAAATTGTCGCCGTCTAACCCACCCTACTTGACTAATAATTAGCTATTTTGCTTCTGAGGTAAAATATAAGATAAATAAGCCATACGCTTAACTTCCCGGCGGCCACGGGCAACAGAATCTAGAATTAACCCGCAAGTAAAGCTTAAAAACGCCAACAACATAATAGAAGCAGCTAAAATAGCAGTCGGAAATCGGGGAACTAATCCCGTTGTTAAATAAGTCATAAAGATTGGCAGTCCAAGAAGCATGGAAACCAGGGCCAAAATAACAGAAATAATGCCAAAAAAGAGGAACGGACGCACTTCTTTAAACAGTAATACTGCTGTTCCTAGCACTCGCCAACCATCGGTAAAGGTTTTTAATTTACTTTCGGAACCCGGCGGACGGGAACCATACAGGGTATACTCTTCAGTAAAGGGTATTTTTAACTCTAGGGTATGTACCGTTAACTCCGTTTCAATCTCAAAACCACTGGAAAGGGCAGGAAACGACTTGACAAAACGACGGGAAAAGACACGATAACCCGAAAGCATATCCTTCAGTTGTGCGCCAAACAAAAACTTGACCACCCCTGTTAAAAAAAGATTACCACTGCGATGGCCCAAACGATAAGCTTGTTTATCTTCGGCCGCCGAACGACGGGCCCCCACTACCATATCTAAATTTTCGTTGACCAACTTATCAATGAGGTGAGGAATCGCATCCACTTCATAGGTATTATCCCCATCCACTAAGATGTAGATATCCGCATCAATATCCGCAAACATTCGTCGCACCACATTCCCCTTCCCCGGTAAAGGTTCGTAGCGAACAATAGCCCCGGCAGCCTTAGCTTGGTCGGCGGTGTCGTCCGTGGAGCGGTTATCATACACATAGATGTCAGCATGGGGTAATTGTTCTTGAAACCGTTGAACCACTTGAGTAATGGTTAACCCTTCATTGCGACAGGGAACTAACACCGCTAAACGATAATGAGTAAGATTCATCGTTGAAGATAGGGAGGGATGGTCTAACATTTTATATAAAATATCTTATGTTTATTGTGACTTTTGTTAGGGTTTAAAGTTCCGTTTTAGGGTTTCCACTAACTGTACTTCATTAGGACGAATTTTCGCCCATTTTTCTCGCTCAGCGCGAACGTTAGCTAAATGTTCATCAATATTTTCTGGAGTCATTAACACCCCAAAATCTTGAGGCACTTGTTCAACATTATGGGATAAAATCCGATTTAAAACAAATTCACCAATCTTAGGGGTATAGTGGGAGTTATCCACATAGTTAGTCATAACATCTTTAATCGGTTCAGTGGTAATGGAATTATAGCCAGAAAAATCCCAAACGGGAGTGATTTGTACCATTTTTCGTTTCCATTGCTCAAAACTCTCCCATCTGTCTGTGACTTGTAATGCTTCCCATTGAGTGGCGTGGGAAGGGGAAATAAAGACAATTAATTCAATGTTATGTTGACGACAAAATTCGACAATTTGCTGAAAGGCATTGACCCGCTCTTCAGATAATTTATATTGAACATGATAGCCAAAATACTGCTCAATAATATTTCTAAATCTCCATTCTGTTTTGCCATCTTTAGGAAAACGATGGGGGAAAAACCCATTATCTCCATAGGTTAAATTTTCGGTTGTTTTAGGAGAATTCCAATTTTCTGCTAAGGTGTTTTTGCTGGCAATTAACGCATCTTGAGATAAAAGAGTATTGAATAAATCGGTGAAAGTAATGTGACGTTTTTTTAGTCGCTTTTCGATAACATTGTCTTGTCGTTTATCCAGTCCATTAAACATATAATGGTCGACTCCTAAAATGACTCGTTTTAAGTTTGTTTGGTTAACATAACTATGTTCTAAATAGTGTAAAAGTTCATAAATATTAGAGCCATCTATGCCTAAATTATAAACCGTTTCATCCTTAGAAAATGCGGGATGATTCGGGTTTAATCCTTGTTTCATTCTGGAAGAACCCAGTAAGATCACATCGGGTTTAATATTAATGATATCAATGGTTTTATATAAGCGACCATGATTTAATTTTTCTGGTTTAGTTAGGGGAGATTCAAAGGTTTTATTATGTCGAAAAATATCATAGGGGTCGACGATAAAATTTCCCAAACTAATTCCAGCCAGACTGAATAGAATAGTACCCAGAAACAAGTAATTGAAAGAAGCAGATTTCTGGAGACTCTTAAGATATCTTGCTGGTTTTTTGTTCTGTTTTTTTTCTAGAATTAAATTAGACATAATTTTAGATGATAATGGGTGTGATTAAAATTGGAAGTAAAGAAATTCAGAAACACGATTGAGAGATAATAAACAATAGGTAGCCAATAAACCTAATGGGAATGCCCAGACAGGGTTAAACCTAAATTTTTCGACAATTTCTTGACTATTCGGCAATTTTAAAGCTCCTATCATTAACACAAATAGAACCAGAAAACTTAAGGCTTTACTGTCATTAAAACTAGGTAAATAAGTAAATTGATTCCAAGAATTAAGTTCTAATCCAAACTGAGTTAAAAAACCCAACTTACCTTGAACTTCTCCCGGAATCACAATGCCTTTCATGCCTATCATAGCTTGAATCATTGCCATTGCATCTGCTAAACTTTGGGCGCGAAACATAACCCAGCCAAAAATAACAGCTAAAAATGTTATCATCCAACCTAACCATTGAGGAAGGGAAATATTTAATTTTCGCCAACTATGATTAATGGATAAATATAAACCATGTAATCCTCCCCAAATAACAAAAGTCCATCCGGCACCATGCCATAATCCCCCTAATAACATAGTTATAATTAGATTAGCATAGCGTCGAATTTCACCGCGACGACTTCCCCCCAAAGGAATGTAGAGATAGTCTCTTAAAAAGTTAGATAAGGTAATATGCCAACGTCGCCAAAAATCACTAATGGATGTCGCTTTATACGGGGAATTGAAGTTAATCGGTAACACAATATTAAACATATAACCTAAGCCAATGGCCATATCAGAATACCCTGAAAAATCAAAGTATAATTGTAAAGTATAACTAATGGCACCGACCCAAGCTTCAAGAAATGTTAAGGAATCCGTATGATTAAATATAGTGGCTACCCAAGGGGATAAAGTGTCAGCGATGATCACTTTTTTAGAAAGTCCAATTGTAAAAAACATCAATCCCAATGAAAAATTTTTAGGAGAGAAAAGCTTATTTTTTAGAGAACGAAGTTGAGGAATCAGTTCATCGTGACGAAGAATAGGACCGGCGATTAATTGGGGGAAGAAAAGAATAAATAAACCATAGGTTGGTAACTGATAATTTTCTTGTTTTAACTCCCCTCGATAAGCATCGACTAAATAAGCAATTTGGGTAAACGTATAAAAAGAAATACCTAAAGGAAGAATTAAATTTTCGATTTGATAATTAGTGGCAAATAACCCATTGATAGAGTCGAGAAAAAAGTTAGCATATTTATAATAAACAATCACCCCTAAATTTAAAATTGTTCCCACAATCAAGAAAAATTTTGCACGGTTACTGGATTGTTTTGAGTTAGAAATTTCTGTCCCTATACTGTAGTTAATAACCAGAGATAAAATAATCAAAAAAATGTATTCAATGGTTTGTCCTTGTCCGGCCGGTGAAAAAATATTCCAGTAAGAATAGAAAAACAAAGAACTGACTAATAGCCAAATGGTTACGCCTCGGGTTAAACGAAGGGTACTTAACCCCCAAAACCCTAATAACGCCAGGGGCAAAAACCCTAAAATAAAAATTGTCGAATTAAATAACATTTTAATAACTTAGTTCAAAAATAGTCTCAATTAACTCAAGACTTTATCATAAAAATCTAGATTATGTAAGATTTACCTAGACATCAAGGAGATAAACCCCCTTGAGGGCGCACAATATCCGTGTTTTTTGCTATTCTAAGCTCATACAGTTGTAGGGTAGGCAAAGCTGATGAGTATGTTGGTCTGAAGGGTTTAGCGTTATTTACCATTGCCCACATTGTGCTTCCATGTACCTAAACCTACTTACTGGTTTACCCATAGCTAAAATTTTGTCAAAATTATCATGTCTTTATTAAAAAATAATTGGAATCATAATTATCTGTATACCAATGGAGTGAGATTACATTATGTTTCTGAAGGGGAAGGAAGTTTGATGTTAATGTTACATGGATTTCCTGAATTTTGGTATTCATGGCGACATCAAATTACTGCCTTTTCTGGTTATTATCGAGTGGTCACGCCTGATTTAAGAGGATATAATTATAGTGATAAATTACAATCGGTTCAATTATATAGCATCTCAGAATTAGTTGAAGATATTGCAGGTATTATTACGAATTTAGGGTATGAAAAATGTATTTTAGTGGGTCATGATTGGGGGGGAGCAATCGCTTGGTATTTTGCTGATAAATATCCACAAATGGTTGAAAAATTGATCGTTCTCAATATCCCTCATCCTGCTAAATTTATGCAAGGATTATGGACTCCTAAACAGTTAAGAAAAAGTTGGTATATTTTCTTTTTTCAACTTCCTATTTTACCAGAATTATTATTTCGATGGAACAATTATCAAGCCATTGAATCTGCTTTTATTAAAATGGCGGTCGATCAATCTGCATTTAGCGATGAAGATATACAAGCTTACAAAAAATCAGCAGCGAAACCAGGGGCTTTAACGGCTATGATTAATTACTATCGTTGCTTTTTTAGACAAATTTTAAAAGCAAAAAAATCATGGAATAGATTAGATATTCCCACCTTAATGATCTGGGGAGAAAATGACACAGCGTTGGGGAAAGAATTGACCTATGGAACGGAAGATTATGTTACGGATTTAACCCTGAAATATATTCCAAATTGTAGTCATTGGGTACAACAGGAAAAATCCGACTTAGTTAATCAATATATGGCTGATTTTCTAGAAATATCATTGTCTTAATTGTACATTAATTGTTCTAAGGTTGCTTTCATAATGTCAGTGGTTTGAGCAAAAACGCTAAAAACGAGAGCCTCTTTATATACCCTTTGGGCCGGATGATCATGATAGTTAGCAGCCCCGCTAGATACCGTTACAGCAGCTTTAGAACATCTTTGAGCTAAATTAATTGACCACACCCTTAAGGCTAAATCATCATCAAAAGAACGGTCATCCGTTGCGATCGCTTTTCTGACTTTGCTTTGACAAATATGCCATTCTTCATCAAGATGATCATAGGCTTCTTCGATAAAATCAAGGGGTTTGGTTTCTACTACTTTTTTAACGATATCTAGGCCAGCTTTAGCACAACCCAATACTAAAAAACTGGGATACAAAACTACCTTTTTATCATTATCATAAATCGCGCCGCCTGGGGCCAGAGAAACAACATTTTCTTCGGGTAAAAAATATTTTTCAAACGTAGCAGTTACCGTATTCGTTGACTGCATAGCTCCCAATTTCATCGATTCACTAAACCTTACTTGAGACGATGGCTTAAAGGGCATAATTCCTCGAATTTCTTGACCCTCTGGCAACGTTGCACCTAAAATAAACCTATCAAAAAAATTAAACCCTGTAATCCAAGGAATATGTCCCGTGATCTCATATCCACCCGCAACAGAAGTCGCGGTCATTAGAGGTTTTCCTGTGCGTCGTAATTGAGAAAATCCCAAACCACACAATAAATTTTCTGCGACAATTTTGGGTAAATATTGTTGTTTGAGTGCTTCATTTTCACTCTTAACAATGGCATTAACCGCCCCTTGATGTTGCAGTTGTAAAAAACCTAACGCCCCCGAATATTGGGTAAGTAATTGTTGCAGAAGATAAAAGGTTTCTAATTCTAGGCCGACCCCTCCCCAAGCTTGAGGAATTCTCACCGATAATAAAGACCGATCAATTAATCCTTCCAACGCCTTTTTCAAAGCATCAGGACACTGATCGATCTCGGTAGCCAAGGGAGTAACATCGGCTTGCAAATAGGATTCTATCTCCTCCAAAAAATTATCTAAATTGTTGACTGGAGGATGATTATTAATTTCTGGGGAGATAGACATAGACTTATATTCAAAAAGAACAACTTAAATGGTCAGTTCAACAAAGTTTTCACTGGTTAAATCAGTGGCTTGAACCCCTTTAATGATAGCTATACCACTACGGGAAAGTCAAAAGGCAAAAGGCAAAAGTTCCTCGCTCTGCTCCGGCTCTAGCGAACAAAAGTCAATCATTAGGCCAGAAAAGAGTTTCAGAGTTTGCCAATGTCAAACACCAAAATGCGTAGTGCTATA
>JASJBX010000083.1 GCA_030066295.1 Crocosphaera sp. | reverse complement strand
CGTCCATTCCTGGGATGAATTATCGGGGTTGGTATCAGAAAGCCAGTTAATTGTGAATACCACACCCATCGGGATGTTTCCTCATACAGAAAATTCTCCCGTTGACAGGAATATCTGGAAGAAATTCCCTAAAAATGCGATCGCTTACGACTTAATTTATAATCCCAGTCCCACCCAATTTCTTAAAGATGCACAACAGCAAGGGTTAACCATAATTGATGGCTTAGATATGTTAGTGTATCAAGGGGCTGCAGCCTTAGAAATTTGGGTACAAAAACCCGCCCCTGGAGAGGTGATGAGTCAAGCTTTGAAACAATATCTCTACCTTGATCGGTAGGGAAGTTGGAACCAAAAGTCTTCTATCATTAAGTGTTATTAAGTATTATTAAGTTAGCAGATGAAAATTGACTGAATGTGAGTCAGCAGCAGCAAATAATGCTAAACTGACGGCTAGTTATACAGAAGAGACTATTTTAATAAAGTTTTTGGGATATTAATTAAGTAATTTTGTTTTCATAACTAGATGTTCATCTTGTCTGCATTGGGCTGCGTCTCAATGTGTCTAAAATCTAGTTAAGATGCTGTTTTTTTCTTTTTCTGAAAGTTTATAGCTTGGTTGTGACAATCTCTTTGTATATTTCTCAATTTACTGTTGTTGGACTCATTAATTATGGATATTTCTGGTACCGATCACAATTTCTTAGAAGAAGCAGGAGTATTAATTCCTGAAAGCAATAATAACCCCTTAGAATTATCACAAAAGCATTCACAACAGTTATATAGGTTTGAAAACGAACAATTAGAAGAAATAGAAGTAATTAACATTAATTCTGACCTATTGATGGGTTCAGACAGTCTTTTTATAGCAGATGAAAATGGCTTACTTCTTTCCTCAGTCAATAACTTAGATATTGATGGAAATAACAAGGTAGAACAACAAGATTATAACTTAATTGATTTATACGCTGGTCAATTAGATCGAGAAGAGTTTGATTTTTTAATCAATACTTTCGCCAATGATTTACTAGGAGAAGGGGCAACTCGTAGGGATGCCGATTCTATTTTAAATTATTTGAATGGGGCCGCAGTTCCATTATTAGACATCGATAATAATAATATTGTTGAGTTACAAGATTATAATTTAATTGATTTATATGCCGGGCAGTTAGACAGAGAAGAATTTGAATTTTTACTCAATACTTTTCCCAATGATTTACTGGGAGAAGGAGCAAATCGTAACGATGCTGATTCTATTTTAGCTTATTTTGAAACAATTTCTATGGTGTCTGAAGATGTTAGTCCGCCTGTAATTACTGTTAGTTTAGGGGAGGATACAGGAAGCAGTAATAATGATTTAATTACCAATAATCCCGCCATTTTAGGAACCGTAAATGATGAAAGTATTATTACTGAACTCAAAGCAGGTTTTGATGACGCATTAGAAGCAGACTTTATCGATGTTTTAGATCAATTACAACCAGACGGAAGCTTTAATTTTGATGTAGCAAAACTACAGGAAATTAATAATAATACCGCGTTAAGTCAGGGAGAACATACTTTAAAAATTATTGCTACTGATGAATTGGGAAATACCTCAGATATCTTTGAATTTACCTTTACCTTAGACAGTCAAACACCTACCCCAACCCTTACCAGTAGTTTCAGTGATGGCACCACTTTAATTGATATTAACTTCGGGGAACCTATTCTTAATGGGACTAATTTAAGCAACTATACATTAACCGTTGTGGGTGGGATTCGCGATGGTGAAACGGTTGGAATTACTAACATAAATACCCTCGGAAGTCAAGGGGTAAAATTAACATTAAGTGAAGGATTAATTGCAGGGGAAAATTATCGCTTAGGAATTAGTTCAAATCTAGAAGATATTGCCGGAAATAACTTACCCGAAAACACAGCTTTAGACTTAGCTGTTGCCCCACCCAGCATTACCGAAATTACTCCAAGTAATGGGGCAGAAATGGTGGCATTAACCCGAGAAACCGTGGTTAAATTTAATGTAGAAATTGACCCCAATACGGTAACAGAAGACTCCTTATATTTAATTGCCAATGGGCAAAGAATTGCAGGGAGACGAGTGGTTTCCAGTACCAATAAATTTGTTACCTTCTTCTACGATGAACCCTTACCCTCTTCTACAGAAATACGGGTGGTGGTAGATGGGGATAAAATTACGACTATCAATGGTATTGCGATCGATGCCGATGGGGATGGAAACTTAGGGGGTATTGTTACAGCAGACTTTACCACCTTACCCATTACTCGCATTGAAGGAACCGATGTCTTTGGGTATGTGTTCGACTCCTTCAATACCAACCCCGATGGTTCTAATATTCCCGTGGTGGGGGCCACTATTCGTTTAGATGCGTTACCGAATGTGTTTGCAGTGACCGATGAAACAGGATTTTTTAGGTTAGAAGATGTACCTGCGCCAGAATTTTCCGTACATATTGATGGGGGAACTGCCATCAATGCGCCAGAGGGAACTGTTTATGCAACCGTTGGTAAGCTATTTCATAGTATTCCAGGACAAGAAACCCAGTTAACCATGGATGGGGAACCCTTCGATGTCTTTTTGCCTCCTATGGCCACAGCAGACATTCAACCCTTAGCAGCAGAAACAGATACCGATGTCGGGTTTGGGGAAGCATCGACAGCACAGTTAGAGACGTTATTCCCTGAGATTGATCCTAATCTATGGGATGAAGTCATTGTTACCTTTCCCGCCGGTTCAGCACAGGATGAAGAGGGGAATGTTGCGACACAAGCAGCCATTATACCGGTTGCCCCAGATCGCTTACCGGCACCGTTACCCCCCACCGTTAACCCACAGTTAGTGATTTCTATTCAAGCAGGGGGAGAAGGGGGTTTTTCTCAGACAGAAGGAGGGGCGACTAATTTTGATGTTCCGGCACCGATACAGTTTCCTAACTTAGAAGGATTAGAACCGGGAGAAAAGAGTTTAATCTGGTCCTTTGATCATGACGCAGGGGACTGGGTCGTGATTGGTACTGGTACGGTAAGTGATGATGGCAAGGTGATCACATCCGATGAAGGGGTAGGAATATTAGCCCCAGGATGGCATTTTGTCGATTCAGGTTCAGAAACAGAAGGAGAAGGAGAAGATAGCGATTTAGCGGTCAGTATTCTCTTTAATAATGGCTTAGAAGCCTCTGAATTCGTTGATTTCTTAGTTGGAAACGGCCAACCTCCCATTTCTGTCACTATTACCACTGATCCGCCGAATGCGACTGTAGAATGGATGATTACCCCGGTCAATAATGAGAGCGGAACCGTCTCGAATAATCAAGGAACCAGTAAACAGTTTAGTTTTTCCCCTGATGTCACTGGAGTGAGGCCAACCGGTGGGTCAAGAACTGCCAACGATGCCATTGAATATCGCCTTGCCGTCACCGTTACCCATGACGGTGAAACCTTAACCCGTGAAGTCAATATTATGCAGGATACTCGTGCTATCCTTCGGCAAGAATATCTCGATTATGGATTAGAAATTCCTGCCCTCAATATTGTGGGAGAAGCACAAAGAACCACCGACTTCCAGGGTATTGAATTCAGTCGCAACAGTAACTATAGCCCGTTTGTTCTCAATAATGGAATGCAAGAAATTGCTCAAGGCATCAGAGATGGTTATGGCGCACCCATTATCATTAACAGTGCTTATCGGAATCCACAACGAAACCGAGCAGTTGGAGGCGTATTAAACAGCGTACATCAATCTGGCGGAGCCGTGGATTTACGTCCTTCAACCAATAGCGTTGAAAACAAGGTAAGTCTCTATCGTGCGGCTGTGAATCTTAATCCAGGTAAAGTTCTTCTCGAACGGGGCCCGAGACAACTACTTCCGGGAGACTGGAATCCCCCCGATGCCACTCATACCTTTGTTAGTAGCGGCGTTTCCATTATGGTTGAAGACACCGTCGGGGATGGCTTACCCGATGCAGTTGCACAAATTATGAATGCACCCCAAGCAGGACTTTCGAGTAATACTCAACTAAACTATGATGGCGGTGGAACGGCTAACCCTCCATTCCGCATCGTGGACGGCAATAATAATGGGATTATAGATGTTGGGGAAAGCTTGATATTTACGCATCAGACGGATCGCGCATTACGCAGTTACTTTAACGAAGCTAGTCACACTCATGCGGATAATCGAGAGTTAGTTGCATCAGCTAATGCCTTACCCACAGCTACGTTAGACATTTCTCCTGCTAATACGTTTAATATCTCCACCGCTTCCGGTTTTGGCTCTGATTCCCCCTTGTACTATCATTTTGCCCTACCCAATAACCAGGAGATCCGAGGTCGTAGCAATGATGCTAATCAATTTAGTACCGTTCTTCCTGCCAACTCAGATTACACCCTCACCCTCTATGATGCAGCTTTGAATCATTCAGCTATTGTTCAAGGAAAATCTTCCCTCGGTGGACAACCGACAGAACTGGGAACCATTCGTTTAGATAGTTTTGGCGGTTTAGATACCGATGGAGATGGTATTCCTGATGTGGGAGAAAGGGCGATCGGCACCAGTATAGACAATACGGATACAGATAATGATGGCATCAGCGATGCAGCCGAATTAGAACAAGGACTCGATCCCTTGGGGGGTCAAGGGTTCCCCACCGGCATTATTGCAAGTTTACCCTTATTCGGTGAAGCCAACGGGGTTGTAGTAGAAGGTTCAACAGAAAACACCCGTGACCAACTCGCTTACGTCGCTACTGGTTCCCACGGGTTAGCTATTGTCGATGCCTCTCAATTCAATAATCCCATCATTCTCGGTCAATTAAATCTCAACGGTAACGCAACGGATGTGGCAGTAGATTCTAACTTAGGTATTGCTGCAATTGCGACCAATAGCGCAGGGTTGCAACTGGTAGATGTGTCCGATCCCATGTTGCCTACCCTGATCGAAACCGTGGATATTGATAACGTTAACAATGTCGAAATTGCCGATGGAGTGGCTTATGTAACAGGCGGAACCACGTTATGGGCCATTGACCTCTTAAGCGGCGAACAAATCAATAGTCTGGAACTGACCACTTTTGGTTCAATGACCGATCTTGCCCGCGATGGCAACTATTTATATGCCTTGACCATTCCTAATAATATCTTTGTCTCCATCGATATTAGTTCCCCTGACACTCTAGCTATCATTGGACAAACAGGGGTTTCTGTGAATTCGACTGAGGTGGGATTATCCGTCGGGAATGGGGTGGCCTACCTAGCCGGAAACGGGTTAAGCAGTATTGATATTTCTGACCCGGCTAACCCTAGTTTAATTAGTGGTGCTAATACTTTCTTTGCAGCCCGTGAAATCGCCCGAAACGGCTCTGGATTAGGGTTAATCGCCACTGGAAACTCAGGGGTTGAACTTTATGACGTTTCTGATCCCAATGATACAGATAACTTTATTACCCGTATTGATACCCCAGGCTTTACCAATGATATAGCGATCGCTTCTGGTATCGCCTACGTAGCGGACGGTAGCGGTGATTTACAAGTGATTAACTATCTCTCGTTTGATAGTCAAGGGGTTGCCCCCACGGTTACCATTAGCAGCAACGCAGACTTAGATCCCAATACCTCAGTTATCGAAGTCTTAGAAGGAGCGGCTGTTCCCATTCAAGTAGAGGTGACCGATGATGTCCAAGTTCGCAACGTGGAATTATTGGTCAATGGGGAGGTGGTGAGTAACGATGTGTCCTTCCCCTTCGATTTAAGTGCGATCGCTCTTGCTGAACTCCCCGGAGGAACCACCGCAACGGTTCAAGTTCGGGCGACGGATACGGGAGGCAATAGCAGCTTATCCAATCTTCTCACCCTTGATATTAGTCCCGATACCTTTGCCCCTCTGATTACCAGTACCACCCCCAACGAAGGGGCGCGTCCACGGGCTATATCGACCATTACGGTAAGGTTTAATGAGGCGATCGATCCCAGTTTATTAAATGTCAATGGCATCACCTTAACCAATTTCGGCGAAGATGGAGTCTTGGGAACTGGGGATGATATTTCAGTAACACCAGATCGTCTGCAACTGAGTGAGTCAGGCACTAACCTGTTTATTTTTGCCCCTGGTGGGTTACCTTTCGTTGCTGGAGACTATCAACTGGAACTTGATCCGAGTATTATTAGCGATCGCGCTGGAAACCCCTTAAGCGATCCCTTTACCCTTAACTTTACCCAGCGAGACATTGAAGCGATTATCTTCGAGGAAGTAGTAGAAGGGAGTCTCGTTAACCCTGGCGAAAATGAAATCTTTACCTTCACGGGAGAAATTGGTCAACGAATCTTCTTAGATGGGATCAGTAGCGATGACTTTAATATTAGGGCCCGTTTAGTCAGTCCCAGTGGAGTCGAAGTCTTTCAATTCTTTAATGGTTTTAATTTTGATAGTAACCCCATTACCCTGATCGAACAAGGAACCTATCAACTCATTGTAGAGGGTGGTTTTAGTAATGCCACAGGAAACTTTAGTTTCCGACTGTTAGATGCAGGGAATGCCACCCCATTGACGGTTAATGCTCCTGTGATGGGGGATATTGCAGCCAATACCAGCGAACTGTTTACCTTTGAAGGAACAGAAGGCGATCGCATTGTCTTTAATAACCGAGATGATGACTCTAATCAATTCGTGACCATTTATGATCCGGGTAATCAGCCAACTTTCGGAGGGTTTGGCGTTCCTACCACCCTAGACAGTACCGGCACTTACATTGTGGCAGTGTCTTATAATAACTTCTCAGGTAATGCGGTTGAAGATTACAATTTTGACTTGAGTTTCCCTGTGACAACCGTTAAATCTCTCACCATCGGAGAAACCGTAACAGGCAATATTGACGCACCGGGTAACGAAGATGTGTATGAGTTTGAGGGAAGCGCAGGACAACGAATTTATTTAGACGCATTAACTCAAGACTTCTCGTCTTTTAGTAGTGTCACCCTTACCAGTCCCACCGGGGGACAAATTCCTCAGTTCTTTGGGGGGGTAACTTTCGATTCTAATCCCTTTACGTTAATTGAAGATGGAACCTATCAATTAACAGTCCGAGGTAGTACAGGAGACTATCGTTTCCGTCTGTTAGATGTGGCTAATGCTAACAATATTAACTTAGATACCACTATTTCTGGCACTTTGACCCCTGGTAATGCTACCGCTTTATTTACCTTTGCAGGAACGGAAGGTCAACGGATTGATGTTGATGATCTGAATGGTTCGGCCAATGTTGAGATTTATGGACCGGGTAATCAATTCATCGGCAGTGAATTTTCTTCAGACATTATCCTTCCTGCTGATAGTACCTATCTAGTTGTTGTTGAAGGATTTGATAGGGATAATCCCGTGGATTATAGTTTCCGTGTGGAAAATCCCACTATTATTCCTGATAGTTTAACGATTGGTTCAAGGGTTAACGGAACCATTAATAATATTGGGGAACAAATCAGCTACAGTTTTGAAGGAACAGCCGGTCAAGTCCTTTTCTTTGATGGACTCGATACCACCCCTAATTTTAACGCTCGTTTACGGAGTCCGACTCAGGGAAATGTGGGAATATTCAGTAATTTTTCCACTGCCAATGATCGTCCTGATATTCGCTTATTAGAAACGGGAACCTATCAATTAATTATTGATGGTAATTTGGAGACCATAGGAAACTTTAATTTCCAACTGTTAGACCTGAGAACTGCGACTAATTTAACCATTGGCGAAACGGTTAATAATAGCTTAAATCCGGGGCAAGAAACCCATATTTATCAATTTAGCGCACAAGCAGGACAAACCCTTTTATTAGACGATTTAGGTGGGGTTCCAGGAGGAAATTACACCATTCGGACTGCCTATGGATTTGTTGACACTAATAATATTGGATCGGATCGAGACTATACCTTTGATGCAGATGGTAACTATTTCTTATTGGTCGAAGGAGCAACAGGAGATAATAGTCCTTTAAATTATAGTTTCCAACTGACAGAAACCTCCTTTGATGATCCAGGGGACCCAGTGGGAGAGGTATTAACCCTTGGAGAAACCATCAACGGGGATATTAGTGTTCCAGGGGAACTAGATACCTATTTATTTGAGGGAACTGTTGGTCAACGAATCTATTTTGATGCACTTCAGTTAAACTCCCATACCGTACAATTTTTGAGTCCCACCGGTAATAATATCTTTAATGTTGGTGGTTTTATTTCCAATCGTGAACCCATCACCTTACTGGATAATGGAACCTATCGATTTACAGTGGAAAGTTTCACTACAGGAGATTATAGTTTCCGCTTTTTAGATGTTGCTGAGGCGACTCCCATTACCCTTAATACTGTCTTTAATGGCACTTTAGATCCTGCGAGTTCTAATGATTTATTTACCTTTGAAGGAACGGCTAATCAGACGATCTTTATCGATAATTTAGTGGATAATTTAGGATTTAATGGTTCTTTTACCCTATACCGTCCAGACAATCAGTTTATCTTTCCTTCTTTTGGCTCACAAATCACGTTACCCGGTTCAGGAACTTATGTGTTAGAAGTCAGTAATTTTAGTTTTGATAATACCCCTGTTAATTACAGTTTCCGAGTCATTCAACCCCCCGAACCCGTTTCAACTTCCTTTACCATTGGAGAGACAATCACAGGCAGTTTAGAGCAAGCAGGAGAAGTTGATATCTATACCTTTGAAGGAACCCCAGGCCAACGTCTCTATTTTGATGGACTGGGTACAGGTTTCTCAAGTAATACTTTTGTCAGGTTATTAAGTCCCAGTGGTGCTACTCTTACTAACTTCTTTAGTTCTTCAACCGGTTCTGACTCCTTTGCTCCTTTCACTCTCATTGAGGGAGGAACCTATGAGTTAATAGTCTCAGGAAATGATCTGGGAAGTTATAATTTCCGTCTCCTGGATGTTGCTGATGCAACTGCAATTAATGTGGATACGACGGTTGGGGGTATGTTAGAGTCAGGGTCAGCAACCCAGTTATTTACTTTTACAGCAACAGAGGGTCAAACCTTAGAACTCAATAATAATTTATTTGGTTCTAGATCTGATGTTTACGGGCCGAGTAATCAATCCCTGACTAATTTTAATAGTTCAGTGTTTACTATTCCTGGGGATGGGACTTATGTCGTGAAAATACAGGGAAATAGCTCTAATAATACCCCCCTTAACTACAATTTTAGTTTACAAGAACCCACCATCATTCCTGTCTCTTTAACCCTGGGAAATACAGTGAATGGGACTATTGCTAATCCTGGAGAACAAATCAGGCACACTTTCGAGGGAATGGTAGGACAACGCCTCATTTATGATGGTATTGGTGGGAATTTTAACCTTAAATCTCGTTTGCTCAGTCCCAGTGAGAAAGAACTGTTTAATACTTCCTTCAATACGGAGGTGAACCGCGATCGCGACCCCATTACGTTAATTGAAAATGGAACTTATACCCTCATTGTAGATGGAGAAGGAACCACCACAGGAGACTTTAGTTTCCGTCTTGCTAATGGTAATAGCGCATCCACCCTTAACTTTAATACCACCATTCAAGGAACCCTTGAACCCAATACTATCCGTGTCTTACGATTCAATGGTGTAGCTGATCAAACCCTTACCCTCCAAGACTTAGGAAGTGATTCATTTACCGGAGAGTTTCGTCTGATTGGCCCAGGAAATCAACTGATTACCTCTAGTGGTTTTGGCAATGATTTCGAGGCCACGTTACCAGGTAATGGTCCTTATTTCTTGCTCTTAGATAGCTCTAGTAATAGTTTAGTGAACTATCGTTTTCGCGTGATTTAACTTAGTCATATTTAAAGGCGATCGCAAAAACAGAATAGCGATCGCCTTTAAGATAAACTTAAAAACAATTAACGATTTAAAACATCATTACGATGGGCAGAAGAACCCACAATCTTTACAACTTCATCGATTAATTCTTGAGGAACATTAATGTCAACCAGAGTGGCCACTAAATCTTCAGCAACTGCATCAAAATGACTATCAGTCAAGCCCATTTCTTCAACAAGTTTTTGATGAGCTTCTCGCATGGGTTTTCCATCCCATTGTTTAGCCCCACCAAATGCATAAGTCATGAAATCTTTCTGATGCTGTCTCTGTTGATTCATATCTGTATTAGCAAAAAAGTGCTTGATTCGATCATCAGCTAAAACCTTTTCATAAAACTTATCCACAGCTACATCAACCGCAGCTTGTCCCCCTAATCTTTCATACAGACTATTCATGACTGTTTAGCATCCTCTATGCAAGACAAATTCCCTCTTGATTATAGACTTTGATTTCTATTAACATTGTGAATACATAATTATCTTTTGTTGTCTAAAGTATGCTTGTAGAAACGTAACTATTAACGTCTCTACATAAATTTTAGCTTCACAATTTCTTACCAAAATCCTCTTTTTCCACTCGGCATTACTGTACGCCAATTGGTTTTGGCCACAGATAATTGAGCCTCAGTAATTCGAGCAGAACTTAAATCCACGCCACAGAGATTTGCCCCTTGTAAATTAGCATAAGTTAAATTAGCCCCTTGTAAATTAGCTCCTCTTAAATCCGCTCCATTTAAGTTAGCATAGCCCAAATAAGCCTCACTGAGATTAGCATTTTTCATCAGTGCTTGGGTTAAATCTGCCCTTCCGAGATCGGCACGGCACAACTCAGCCCCTTGTAAATTAATACGACTTAACTTGGCTTCGTAGCAATTAATTCCCGGTAAAAATGCTTTAGATAAATTGAGTTCTTTTAATTCTTGATTAGTGAAATCTCGGCGGCCTTTTTCATAAGCTTCCAACACCATTTTTTCGCGCCATTTTTTCTTCTTTTTCTTGGGATCTGTGGCATCAGAGGTAGACGCGGTTTTGCCATTGCTACGACGACGGCTAGAAGCTTGTCCGTGAGCTATATTGTAAGCACTTCCGGCTGCTGCTGCTGCACCCCCTCCCCCCTTAACGCTAGTGGAGACAGGCTGATTAATTTCAGTGGAAACGGGGGAAACAGGACTACCCCGAGAAATATGGGTGTTCGTCGTTCCCATACTTCTCGTAGGTGGAGATGAACTGACTAAACCGGTACTGATCGAAGAGTTAGGACTCGATGAGCTACTGGGGGTCTTGAACCCTGTGATCATGGTGGTCATGCTATCTTGCATCCCTTGTTCATAAGGAGCCATGGCCATCGCATCTAAAACTTGTTCGGCTGATTTATAACGATGTTTAACCGATACTTCTAACATCTTTTTAAGGACTTTAGCCAAAGAGTCACTAATATCCACATAGGGTTCCCAAGCAATTTCTCCGGTTTCGGGGTCACAACCGATATCTTTAGGGGTTTTAGCCGTCAATAGGTACACACAGGTAACCCCCACGGCATAGATATCACTGGCGTAAACAGGACGCATGGCCATTTGTTCGGGAGGAGCAAACCCGGCGGTTCCCACGGCAAAAGCAGTGAAAGCGGTTTGAGTATTATTAGCCACCATGGAGTTAACCTGATTTTTGACCGCTCCAAAGTCAATTAAAACCAGTTTACGGTCTTTTTGAGAACGAATGAGGTTAGCGGGTTTGATATCACGGTGAATGACTTTCTGAGAGTGGATATATTCGAGAATAGGCAAAAGTTCTGTCAAAAACTGTTTAATCCCGGCCTCGGTAAATGGACCTTTTTTCTTCACCTCTTGATGAAGGTTATAACCTTTGACGTATTCTTGAACCAAATAAAATTCTTGGTTTTGTTCAAAATAGTCTAATAACCTCGGTACTTGGGGATGATTACCCACTTTCCCTAAGGTTTCTGCTTCTCTTTCAAACAGTTCTTTGGCCATTTTATAGACTTGAGGGTCGTCTGTTGCTGGTCTTAACTGCTTGACAACACAAATCGGGTTGCCAGGGAGAGACAGATCAGCCGCTCCAAAGGTGGCTCCAAAGCCACCTTTTCCAAGAATCCCTAAGGGTTGATAACGATTGTTTAATCGCAGTTGAGAACCACAAGATTGACAAACTGCCACATTATTGGGGTTCTTAGGTTGGGCGCAAGATGGGTTTACACAGTAGCTCATTCACTCTTACCGATGTCACATTATGGACTCTGACCAATCGGATGCAAAAAGGGGTCACGATGACCGTCCTTCGGTCGTCTAGTTTTAATATTCCCCAATTTAGTCCGAAAGTAACAGACAAAAAATCCCCCGAAGTTTAAACGCGAGGGAGTGTCATCGTGGGTGAGTGATTTCTGAATCGGAGAAATGAGACTATTCTACTAGGTCAATACCGACAATACGACGATTATCGTCGAATATAAAGAAGAATTTTCTAATTCCCTTCTGGAATTTAACGTCTACCACCACTAGGTCAACTTCATCAACCCCAGAACCAGGCCGTACGGTGATCTCTTCAATCCGTTCATAAAGACCGTTTTCTCGTTGAATATTTTGCCAATTCGTTTGTAGTTGACCGGGTAAAATTTCTGTTTTTAGTGAGGGGTGTAAATAGCCTCTAGCCCGGGCAAAATCATTGATGGCAACGGAATTAAACACTATTTCAGCAATTTCTTCAATAGAAGCGACATTGGGAAAGTCAACACCCACAATCTCCCCTTGCTTATTGAAAGTAACCACAAAGTCATCGGTGCTTCCATCATTAAATTCTGTTTCTACTATGACAAGATCAGCATTAACAGTGGGGATTACTTTATAACCAATAATTTTCTTAACCGGCCCAGTCAACTCGATTAAATTAGCCCAAATTTCGTCAATTTGATCGGTGGTTAATTGAATGGCAAGATCGCGATTTAATGAGCTTCTGACCCGATTATAGTCTTCCTGGGTCAACAGTTGAATGACTTGTGCTGCTTTCTTTTTTAACCCTTCTTCATCCACCCTGTCAGTAGATTGAACCAACTTTACAGGAGGGGGAGGGGTTAACTTGACTTGTGCATGGGCGGGTAACTCACTGATACTTGCTACTAGAGTAAAAACTAATAAGGGTAGTCCTTTCTGTTTTATAGATGTTAAAGACCAGTTCATGTAACTTTTGTACTCCTCAACCGTTTTGTTAATGATTATTTTAATGGTTTGCTAATTCCCTAGTCTATCCTAACAACGGGTAAAAGGAGAAAACAGGGTCAACGTTCTTCTTTTTGTTTGAGGATGTCGAGTACCCGTTCCACACATTCATTGATGATGGCTTGTTTATCCTCGGCGGCGGTCAGGGCTAAGGTTGCCCCCCCGGATTCTGGATTAGTGACTTCGACGGAAATGACGACTTCATCTACGACGATGGGCATGGTTTAGACTCCTGGGATTTCTGGGTTAGGATACTGAGATTTTTCTAAGGTGAAATACTGATAGAAAAATTGCAGGCTTTCGATCACCACTGCATTATTCGAGGCATTGAGGTCACTCACTGACCATTTGGTGGGATAGGCATTGACTACGTGCCAGGTTAGCAGGGGTAGGTGGTTTTCGTTGAGCAGTTTGATGTCGATGTTCTTAGGCTCAATTTCGTATTCGTCAAGGCACTTTTGCAGCCATTCAAAAACCGATGAATTGAGAAGCAGCCCCCGTTTCAAGAGCAGTTCTGGATATTTAGTCCGAGTGGGGTATTTCTGGATAAATCGGTTTTCCCCACCTTCGGCCACTTCTTCCGTAACCTTCTCTACCGACAGCCCGCTAACTTCAGTGAAACGCACGTCGTTACTGTTGGCCGGCGGCTCCAGATTCAGCACCTCGACCTTGAAGTGAAAACCCACTGGCGGATAATAGTTTGCCATCAGTCTATCTGTAATTTAATCCCTTCGTTGGCCAGTTCGATTGATTCTATGGCGACCTCATTACCAGTTGCCTTAAGCTGCGGTCCTTCCACTTTGACGGGAAAAGCCTGCAATACCTGCCAGGTCATGACAGGGGCTCCATTTTCGTTGAGTAGATTAATGGTGAGATCCCGTCGGTCGACTTTGTTCATTTTGACCGTATTCAGCCATTTGAAGAAATCTTTATCGGTTGCTAAAATGCCTCGCTTGAGGGTAACGTTGCTGTATTTAGGGATTCCTGGCATTTTGATCGCAGAATATTCAGAAAACGAACCCTCACGGTATTCAATTGCCTGAACTTCCTGGGTCAAGCCGGAGACTTCGGAGAAACCGACGCGCTCACCTAAACCTTCAACGGTAAAGTGAAATACGGGAAGGGGATAATCTGCCATGATTTTTACACCTTTAGGAAAGAATCTGAGAAATGGAAAAAAATAGTTGACGATTGTTTTAGGAGGTTTGTAACTTATGGGAGAACTTCAAGATGATGAACTCAGCCGGACGCACCACTGCCATGCCAATCTCCACATTCATGCGGCCTTCGAGAATGTCTTGGGAGTCCATGGTGACCCCGAGGCCACACCTGACAAAAAAGGCTTCTTGAGGGGTGGCTCCCGCTAAGGCTCCATTCCGCCATTGTTGAGTCAAATAGCTTTCGATCATGCCACGAATTTTCACCCAGGTATTGGCATCGTTAGGCTCAAATACCGCCCAATAAGTCGATTTTTTCACCGATTCTTCTACCATGTTGAAAAATCGGCGCACGGGAATATAACGCCATTCGTTGTCGTTACCGGCTAGGGTGCGTGCGCCCCACACTAGGGTTCCTTTGCCCATAAAGGCACGAATCGCATTGATGGATTTGCCGGTTGTGGCATCGACGTTCAGGTTATCCTGCTTGGTATTGTCGAGTTTAATCACCGGTTCGATGACGTTAGCTAGGCTCACGTTGGCGGGGGCTTTCCAGACCCCGCGATTGCTGTCTGTGGCAGCATAAACCCCTGCTACGGCCGCACTGGGAGGGAGAATGAGATAGTGTTTTTTCAGTTCGTTTTTGACAAAGTTGTAAAGTGCGGTGTTTGAGGTTTGTAAACTGGCAAGACTGACTGGACTAGGAGAAGCAGGAGTAATGGTAACGATTGGAGCAGAAGTATAGCCCGAACCACCTACGATATCTGTGAACCCAGTAACTTCACCACCCGAGACAACGGCGGTGGCAGCAGCACCGCTACCCCCACCACCAGTTAAGCTAACGGTGGGAGCAGAAGTATAGCCCGAACCACCTACGATATCTGTGAACCCAGTAACTTCACCACCCGAGACAACGGCGGTGGCAGCAGCACCGCTACCCCCACCACCAGTTAAGCTAACGGTGGGAGC
>JASJBX010000011.1 GCA_030066295.1 Crocosphaera sp. | reverse complement strand
AACAGATAAACAAAAATTATATCTCATGAATAATTTATGATTGCTATAGTTTTTTAACTTTTTTCTTCTATAGAAATTTTGCAGAAGAAGTTAGCATAGAATTAATTGAGTGATTTCGGTAAAATCTATGAGTATGGCTTCAACTGAACAGGTTAAACAATATCTTGCCCATTGGTTTCAACTGGGTAAGGGAGTGATTTGTCCCAAACGACAAGAAAGGATTCATCCCCAGGTTATTTTTAAAGAACATCATTATTCAACAGAATTTGAACAATGTTGGCAAAAAATTCTCCATACAGATGCTGATTGTTATTTAGAAGGGACGGAACAAACGATCCAACAATTATTAAGTCCTGCTTGGGAAATTATGGACTGTCCTCGTTGTGAATTACCGATCCCTGTTACAGTTGCCGGTGTACCATCTCCTGTGTGTACCTGTTTTGACTTATGCGGTTGGCCCAATAATGAATTACCAGCCCCTAGAGTTCCCACTAATACCACCACTCATTTACATCGTCTCAAACAAAAATTGCAAGACAAAGACGAAGATAACTAAACTAATAACTCTCCTAATTCTGCTTGATATGGTCGGTAAATCGTCTCAAAACCCCATTGATAAAACGATAACCATCATCATCAGAATAGCGTTTGGCCAGTTCTACGGCTTCATTGATAGCCACTTTTTCAGGAACCTCAAGAAACAAGATTTCTGCTGCGGCTAGACGTAAAATATCTTGATCAATTTTAGCTAAACGTCTTAACTGCCAATCTTTCAATACCGCCTCTAATTTTTCGTCAATCTCTTTTTTCCGTCGGTGAACGGTTCCAATCAAGTTAACAGCGTATTCTCTCACTTCGTATTGACTGGCTAATTGAATAATTTCGGGAAATTCTACGGCATTGGCTAAACGATTAATGGCTCCTTGTGTTAGGGTGAGGGCCTCCTTAATCATGGTTTTAGCACTCTCTAGCGTTGTCGCACGGGTTTCATACTCAAACAGTTGATTATGTCCCCGTTTAACCTCTGCTGAAGCCGTTTCTAAGGTATCTTGCACCTCACTGGTAAGGGTCCGAATAGCGGCTAACGTGAGATCATTAAGCTCAACTTGGTCTAGTTTTTCAGATTTTCCTTTAATTTGACTCAGACTCAATAAAGCTAGTTCACGGGAAATACGACGGGGTTGCTGGCGAGGGGGCATAAGCGGTTAAATCACTAAAATTTTTAGAGGGGAGACAGATGGCTTGTTGTTCTAGCCTACACCCATAGTTCATATCTCCCCTAAACTATAATCTTGTTTTCACCCTGTTAGGTATCTTCTTCAACCACTAAAGAATGATTTTGGGATTGTGTCACAGACGTATCAAAATTGAGGGCAGAATTATTCTTAGATTGAGTTAACTGAGGAACAGGGTTCGGAACATTCGGACTAACAATACCCCCAGAAATTAACACTTTGAAGGCATCTTCGATAGAAATGGGCAAATTAATCACATCATCAGCCGCAATAATGGCGTACCACCCTGATGTGGGGTTAGGAGTGGTGGGAATAAATACACTTAACATCGGTTTCTCTAGGTGGGTTTGTAGCGAAGGACTTAAGGTTCCTGTCACAAACCCCAAACTCCACACACCCCGACGGGGGTATTCCACCATGACTACCCGCCGAAATTTACTTTTAGAGTCTTTGAAGAGGGTTTCTAAGATTTGTTGTAAGGTTTTATAAACAGCCCCGGCTAAGGGAATTGATTGTAAAATTCTTTCTCCTACATCTAATAACCATCTACCCGCAATGTTACGGGCCATTAAACCAATCACTAAAATAAACAGCAGAGGCACAGCAAAGCCGACACTGAGATTGAGAATATAACTTAAAATCGGGTCAAGACCGTCAAAAGGATTAAGTTGTTTAGGAATTTGAGTTAAAAGATTAACGACCCAAGTGGCAATGGTAATGGTTAACCAGATAGTGGTTGCTAAGGGGATGACCACTAATAAGCCCGCAATTAAATCATTTTTTAAATCTTGTTTAAAACGTTGCAGCACAGAGTACCAACTCTCCACTTAGATAATACTGTTGATCACAATGACGACAATTTAGCTCGATTGTGCAATCTAGTAATCATTTTAACAGAAAGTGACGGGAGGATGGGGAGTGTGGGAGGTGTGGGGAGGGTGGGGAGTAGACAGAATATGGATCTGATTTTTCTCGGAATCTTCCTTGTCCCCTCTGCCTCCTGCCTCCTGCCTTCTGCCTCCTGCCTTAATCAACTTTTGCCCCCTGAGTATCGATGGAAAGCGATCGCACTTCTGCTACAATTTCCAATTGACTCCAAGCATTTTTCATGGCCGTTTCAACGGCTTGAATCTTATCAGCACTGGTTAGGGCTAATAAGGTCGGTCCAGCCCCACTAATGACCATCCCATAAGCCCCCGCTTTGAGGGCGCATTCTTGAACAAATTCGTAGCCTTCGATGAGTCCTTGACGATAGGGTTGATGAAGTTTGTCGGCCATGGCTTTTCTTAACCATTGTCCGTTACCGGTTTCTAAAGCTCTGATCAATAGTCCCATGCGAGCGATATTGTAGATGGCATCTTCTCGCGGTAAGCTTTTCGGTAAAACGGCTCTGGCTTCTTCGGTGGAGAGTTCAAAGTTAGGAATAGCAACAACAGGAATAATGTCAGAATGCCAAGGAAGTTGACAAATTTCCCAATTTCTGGGTTCACCAACGGATAACTGACAGTTTCCTAATAAGGCAGGAACCACATTATCGGGATGACCTTCTAAAGCAATGGCTAATTTTATGATTTCTGTGGTAGATAACGGTTCACCCCCTAAGGCATTAGCCCCCACTAGCCCACCAATAATGGCGGTTGCAGAGCTTCCTAACCCTCTGGCAAGGGGAACCCCCAATTTAATATCAACAGCTATTTTCGGGGGGGTTTTGTCGAGATGGTGGTATAACTGAGTAAAGGCTTGGTACAGTAAATTATGGCGATCGCGACTGACTCGATGGGCTTCTGTCCCTGTTACTGTAATACTCAGATCGGTTTCGGCTTCGGGTTGTTCCGTAAATTGAAATTGATTATAGAGGCTTAATGCAGCACCTATACAGTCAAATCCTGGCCCGATATTGGCCGTCGTTGCAGGAACGGTAACGGTAACAGTAGACATAGAAGACAATCATGGTTTAACGTTCTCGACTTATTGTATCGATCCTAGAGTCGTAAATTAATTAAGAAATCTAGTATTTTTTCTATAGTAAAAATAACTAATTAAAAGAAAAGATCATGAAAAAACAAAAAGATTGTCATCATTGTGAAGGAAAAGGATACATTGATATCCGAGATTGTAGTGGGGAAATTCAAAGAGAAGAAACTTGTGTATTTTGTGGAGGAACGGGTCAAGTTATTGAGGAAAAGGAAGTTAAAAAGTAATTCAATTCTAAGTTGTCGGATACCAAGATTCATCAAGAATTTGCTCTAAAGTAAACGGACATTGGCTTGGATACTCAGACTCATCTCTTTTAATAACTTTACGTCCATCAGCCCGTTTGCCTTCTTTAATGGCTAAATCTCTAGCATCGGAATAAGCATTTTCTATTGCAGTTGGTAAATATTTTTTGATAGGTTTATATTTTTGTTGGGCTTTAAGAATACGTTTTCTGTGTTCATCAATAGAATTATACCAAGTATTGGTCATCCAATCAGGAGCATCTTTTTGTACTGCCAATTTTAAAAGATGGGCAATCAAAATAATTAGATTACTTTCAACTGTTTCTTTGGGATCTCCCATTTCTAAATTTTCTATTAAATGCTCAAAATCGATTTTTTCCCAATCACGGGTTTTTAATGCTTCAATTTGCGATTGTGTCCATTGAGCATAATCTGTTTCATATAATGACTTTACCATAGCTAAAAAATTCTTAACTAGAGAAGTACCTTATCAATAATTAATATAGACAATAATGGCAGGGAAGTGTGAAAAATACTTTCATTAACTTTAGAATTATGTCCTCTTACCTATTCTACGAACTGAGACAATTTTTGTCAAAAAATCTTTTATAGAAACATAGTAACCTTTATTTTTTAAATGATCAACAGAAAATTGTAACTTTATTTCTCGTTGTGACGACATGATTTGATTGATTTTAGAAATATTTTTCATTGCCCACATTAACAAAATTTTAGTATAGTTTCAGTTATTAATCTAAACTTTCTTTAATCATAGTTTCTAACTCTTCCAATGCTTGAAAACTACCAACTTGCCACGATCGCTCAACCGCATCAGGCATTATCTGAGTTAAGTTAAAAGTAGGGAAAATAGGACTCATCTCTGACTGGATATATTGGTCATTTTGAAGTAGATAAATCTTTAATTTGCCACTCTCATAAATCCATAATTCCGGGACTTTAATCCCTTCATAAGCTTCAAGAGTCGTTTTAGACGTAACATCACATTCAATGGCTAAGTCAGGGGGGGGATCATCCCATTGTAACCTGCGACGATTAATCATTTGTTGATAATTTTTGATATAAAAACACGCATCTGGTTCAACCCCTGCGATTCCTTCTTTTTTAAAGGTTGTTGAACCAAAGGGTTCATATTTTCTCTGGGTTATTTTTAATAAGAGTTTGACAATATCTGAAATTAGTTCCTTCGGTCTTTCATGTTCGGGAAGGGGAACCATAATTTCTAAAACCCCCTTACTATAGCTTAATCTAGCACTACGATTTTCTCCCAATTCCTGTAACATTGTCTCAAAGTTTTGCCAGCTTATATCAGTAATAGTCACTTGACTACCGGGTTCTAGACTAATGCGATTAATTGGTGTTACAAAAGGGATGGTGGCAGTCATAATTTCCAAGCAAGATCGAACTTATTTCAATCATAATAATTTTTGTTGCATCTTAGTTAAGGGTTCTCCGAGTAAACTTAAATTGAGAACATGTCCCCCTGTCACTAAATAAGTTGTCTCTACAATAGTTCCAAGTTGACGGGTTAAATGTCCTAAGCGATCGCGGAATAGTCTTCCCAGAGGATAGGCCGGAACCACTCCCCAACCGGTTTCTTCCCCTACAAAAATAAGGTCTACCGACGCTTGTTGGATACTCTCTAATAAACGAGTGGTTATGCCTTCCCAAGTTTCTTCATCTTGGTCTAACTCATTGGTCACCCAAGTTCCCAATGAATCAATTAACAGACAACAAGGGGGTTTTGCCTGTTCAATGATCATGGGGAGATTGTAGGGAACCACTAAGGTTTGCCAATGAGACGGACGACGTAGACGATGTTTTTCGATACGCTGTTGCCATTGCCGATCATCCGGGTTTTCTAAGGCGGTGGCCACATAGATAACCGGTTGATCGACACTTGCTGCCAAGGTTTCAGCCCATTCGCTTTTACCTGAACGACTGGGCCCTGTTACGAGAATATGTTGAGGCATTAATTATCCATTACCACGACGTTGATGATCTTGGATAAAAGACTCCACTAAACTAACATCGTCCTTAGAACCGATGACAAGAGGACTTCTTGCATGAAGTTTATCAGGAACCAAGTCTAAGATGGGTTTAATGCCATCACTGGCTTTGCCGCCTGCTTGTTCGATTAAAAAGGCTAAGGGCGCACTTTCGTACAATAATCGTAATTTTCCTTCAGGTTTCTTGACGGTTCCAGGGTATAAAAACACACCCCCCTGCATCAAAATACGGTGAATATCTCCTACTAACGCCCCGCTATAACGGGCCGTATATCCTTCGTGACGGTGGACATAGCGGGTGTAATCTCTAATCGCGTCATCCCACTGCCAGAAGTTCCCTTCGTTGGTACTATAAACTGGGCCATGGTCAGGCATTTGTATATTTTCTTGCGCTAGGATAAACTCTCCTAAACTGGGGTCAAGGATGAAAGAATGAACGCCATGGCCAATGGAATAGACTAACATGGTGGACGGTCCATAGACGATATAACCGGCAGCTAGTTGTTGTCTTCCATTTTGTAATAAATCACTGCCTTCTCCGTCTAAGTCTTCTCCAGTTTGTTGACGAATGGCAAAAATCGATCCTACATTTAAGTTAATGTCCACATTGGATGAACCATCAATGGGGTCGTAAAGTAAGGTGTAGCGACCAATGGGGCAATTCTCAGGGATATAATAGGGTTTGTCCATCTCTTCAGAGGCCAAACGACAGACTAAGCCACTTTGTTTAAACACAGAGATAAACACATCATTGGCATAGACATCCATCTTTTTGACGGACTCTCCTTGGATATTGGTTTCCCCTGTAAATCCTAAAACGTCGGCCATTAAACCGGCCCGACTGAGACGACGGGCCACCAGTTTTCCTGCTAAGGCAATCCGATTCATAATCGCACTGAGATCCTGCGCTTCGGGAGAAAAACTCTTCAGTTGTTGTAAAACGTGGCGTGAAAGGGTAGTACAGTCGCGATCAAGGCTATGTTCTGGAATGGCAGGGGTTTGTAAACTGGTCATAATATAAAGTCAAAAATCTGACACTATCAATAAGCAGAGTTGTTGGGGCTATTGCTAATTTTAATCAAGGACAAGACAATTACCTGTTGACATCCTCACCACGCCACCTTGTTAGGGTGGTCGCTGAATGGGGTTGACGCTTCAAGGAACTGCGCTTTCTACTGAAAGTCTTACCTGTTCTCCACGTCCGTTTATAGTCTCAGAATGCCCTTCCGCGACTTAAGTTAAACTTGTGTTTGTTTTTAGATGCGTTCAAGGTTGGATTTTAGACCATTGCCCTTCTTCCGCTTCCCCGTATCTGCTTCAGGCTCGGTTTCACAACTCGGTAGCTGGTATATCGACTGCAAAGTCGGGCGGGTGTTTAAACCGACTCCATTCTAACACAAATGTCCTAAAAGACGGGGTTTTAAACCCTTGATTTTCTGATAACTTTAGATGAATTTCAGGTTAGCATTAATAAAGAAAAAGGGAGAGAAGTCGAAAGCCCCCTAAACCACCCTTTAAGATGGAGCGAGTTGTGATCTCCACAGACAAAACAGCGATCGCACAGTAACCGTAGGAAAGACAGACCACGAGAGGACTTTGATTAATGATGGAAAACTACAGCAAAATTGCGGGAGGGATAACGGCCCCTAAAGGGTTTAAGGCTGCGGGCATAGCCGCCGGGTTAAAACCCTCGGGAAAACCCGATTTAGCCTTAATTGTCTCGGATGTGGAGGCGATCGCCGCCGGGGTGTTTACCACGTCTCAGGTGAGGGCTGCTTGTGTGGACTATTGTCGTCAACGACTGCAAGAGAAAGCCAGTGCCAAAGCCATTCTCTGTAATGCCGGGCAAGCCAACGCCGGAACCGGGGAACAGGGATGGCAAGATGCCATGGAATCTGCCCAGTTAGTGGCCCAAGCCTTAAACATTGCCCCAGAGGCGGTTCTGTTGGCTTCTACGGGGGTAATTGGACAACGGATGAAAATGGAGGCGTTACGGGGGGGGATGGCTCGATTAGTGGAAAATTTGTCGGACAATGGCAACGAAGCTGCAGCAGAAGCCATTATTACCACCGATTTAGTTACTAAAGAAATCGCCCTAGAAACCCTGATCGATGACCGTCCCGTAAGGGTTGGCGGCATTGCCAAGGGGTCAGGAATGATTCACCCCAATATGGCCACCATGTTATCGTTTGTCACCTGTGACGCGGCGGTTTCGACGGGGTTATGGCAGCAAATGTTGACTGTGGCGGCCAATGAAAGTTTTAATCAGATTACGGTAGATGGGGATACTAGCACCAATGATAGTTTAATTGCTTTGGCTAATGGTCAATCCCGCACACCAGCCATTACGGACATGAAGAGTAAAAATGCTCAGACCTTACAGAAGATGTTAACCATCGTCTGTCAACATTTGGCTAAGGCGATCGCCAGAGACGGAGAAGGGGCGACTTGCTTAGTGGAGGTACAGGTATCCGGTGCGCCCGATGACCCAGCGGCCAGACGCATTGCCAAGACCATTGTCGGTTCATCTTTGGTAAAATCTGCGATTTTTGGTCGCGATCCTAACTGGGGTCGCATTGCTGCTGCTGCTGGCCGCGCCGGGGTTACGTTTCATCAAGAGGATTTACGCATTACCTTAGGGGAGTTTGTCATGATGGAAAATGGACAACCGTTACAGTACGATCAAGCAGCAGCCAGTGAGTACATGAAACGAGCGGCACAAGGGGCTTATCTACAAGATGATACGGTGTTAATCTCCGTTTGCGTCGGCAATGGATCAGGAAAAGGCATCGCTTGGGGTTGTGACTTAAGTTATGATTACGTCAAAATTAACGCTGAATATACGACCTGAAAAAAGCAAAAATCTCCCGTTACATCATAGATTGTAACGGGAGAGCAACAGTTCCCCGAGTTGTCAAACAGCAGGAAACTTGTTCATAATTTCAGGATTATCGCTCCAAACCGCAGCAATATTAATGGTTCCATTCAAGAAGTTTTGACGACAAGCGCGACGTTGAATTTTACCACTGGCGGTTTTTAACACGGTTCCTGATCTCGCTAAAACAATGGCGTAGGTTTGGATTTCGTGTTCTTCGGCAATTTCTTGACGAATGTCTCCTAATAATTGCTCAAAGTCCAAGTCTCCGCTTCTTCTTTCTAACTCCTGTACCATCACTAATTGTTCTTCCCCATCCACTTCCACGGAAAAAGCGGCCCCATAGTCAGACCGAAACACAGGGTTAAGATGTTGTACGGTCCACTCAATATCTTGGGGATAATGGTTAGTTCCTCGGATAATAATTAAGTCCTTCATCCGTCCGGTAATATAGACTTCCCCATCTTTCAAAAATCCTAAATCCCCTGTTCTTAAAAAGGGCCCTTCTTGAGTATCTTTGATATAGGCTTGAAACGTTTCTTCGGTGGCCTCTTTCCGTTGCCAATACCCTTGGGCCATACTGGGATCACGTACCCAGATTTCTCCTACTTCATCCTCGGCACAACGGGTTAAGGTATCGGGGTTAACGACCGCCAGTTTCGTCTCACACACCAACCCTCCACAACTGGCCATGACACGGGTTCCTTTTTCCTGTTGAGGATCTGCTTCGACAATTTTATCCTGTTCCAAGGCCGAGGCATCTAAATAGGCAAAAACGGGACGGGTTCCTTTGGGTTTAGTGGATACCAGTAGGGTATATTCTGCTAACCCGTAAGCCGGGGCGAAGGTTTCCCAACGAAACCCACAAGGGGAAAACGTTTCCACAAACTTCGTCATTACCCTGGGGTTAATGGGTTCGGCTGCGTTTCCGGCTGCTTGCCAACTACTTAAGTCCAGTTGTGCCATATCTTTACTTTTTAAGCGACGCAAACAGAGATCGTAGGCGAAGTTGGGGGCTTGAGAATGGGTGACTTTGTACTTGGTGATGTTCTTTAACCATTGAATGGGACGCTTAATAAAAGAAAAAGGAGACATCAAATAACAAGGGGTTCCGTTGTAGAGGGGAACCGTCATCCCTTCCACTAACCCATAATCATGAAAATACGGCATCCACGTATGGGTAATACTGTTTTCATCGTAGCCACAAGCCCGTTGTAAATAGCGGGCATGGTGCATTAAGTTGAAGTGGGATAACATCACGCCTTTGGGGGTAGAGGTAGACCCGGACGTATATTGTAAATAAGCTAATTCGTCCTTATCTACTTGGGGATCTTGCCAGCCCTCAGCCAAGGATAAATCGACCGTAGCGGTGTCGATCCACTTCATTTGGTCAAATTCGGGGAATTCTTCCTTAACGTCTTCTACCAGGGATAAAATAGCCTCTGTGGTTAAGGCAAAGCTGGCATTGGCATCCTGAACAATGGCCCGCAGACGGGGTAAGGTTCGCTTCAGCCTTCCGGACTCTGGTGGGGGGACGGGAATGGCAATGACACCGGCATATAAACAGCCACAAAAGGCTGCCATCACCTCTAACCCTTGGGGGTACAACAATAAAGCCCTTTCTCCTCTGCCTTGATATTTTTGCAGTAAGGTGGCGATCGCTTTGGCCTGCCGATCCAATTCTGCGTAGGTTAACGGGGGGGTTTCCTTTTTCCCGTCTATTAAAAACGTATAGGCGTGGCCGTTGGGGGTTTGTTGGGCCCTCAGCCGTAATAATTCTATTAGGGTGGTGGGAGTGGTTAAAGATTGTTCTAAACTGTGAGTCATGATTATAAATGAAGAAAGAGTCAGTGTGTGGGAGTCAGAAGTCAAAAGTAATCAATAATTTTTGGATTTTACTCTTTCCCCCAACAAAGGGATATCATCCCCAAGAGTGAAAGGATACAAAATAACGGGGTCTAGTCTATTAAGAAACTTTACTAATTTTAACCTAATGTCGCCAGAATTCCCTAATCTTCCACAAGTTAGGGATGAATGGCGACCAAAAAATAAACCGCGAAGCATCCTTGTTTCTTATTTATAATGGCATTTCTCGCAACAAAATACTTTTTCAGATAACAGTAACGAGTCTTTCTTTTCTCCACAATTAGAGCAAGTTCTACAAGAAGGATAAAACCTATCTAATATAACCAGTTTTGAGCCATTTAAAACGGAAGACGAGGAACGTTACTAAGAAACCCTTCAATATTCTGATAAATTTCTGCCAAGCGATCGCCGTCTACATGAATTTCTTCGGTGGGATAGTTCTCCAGAATTTCAATTAAGCGTATATTTTTATCGGATAAAGCGGAGGTGACTAATGCCCCTCTTAATGATTCTCGGTTGGCCCGTTTTGATGGCGTATGAATCACTTCTCCAACGGGATCAAGTACCATACTCCCTGCAAAACTATTGAGAACTTGAGATAAAAAAACGGGGTCAACATCGACGTTATTATTTAATAATGCTCTTAATTCTTCTGGTTCTTTATTGGCTAGTTTGAGATAAGATTTTAGGGATCTCGACGCTTCTCCTGTGTCAGCTAACCGACTTAATTCTTCAACAGAGACAGACTCCCGTAAAATACTGTACTTTAAGACAACGGTTTCGGCTGCTTGACAGGATAGTTTAGTAGAAGCTATGCCCATAATAGCTAACATAAAACTCAAAATAACTCGATAGTTCTTTAAGAAATTTTTGCTTGGTTGTCTCATCATTAAACTATGTATTTAGTTAGATTTTTATGTTGATCATTCTAACTAAATTTATCTTGTTTGAGTTATGGGCTTAATTCGGTTGCTTCGGGATTCCCCACCCCTCCCACACTCCCCACCCTCACTTAACTCAACTTTTGATACAGTCCCAAACACGCTATAATTAGAACACATTGGGATTATTGTCCCCACAACCAGGGTTGGCCGAGCGGTTTAGGCAACGAACTCATAATTCGTGCTAGGCAGGTTCAACTCCTGCACCCTGGATTTTTATAGCATTTTTGGGTGGGACTTGTTTAGGCATTTTTGTTGAAATTCACCCGATAGGATGATTCTTGTGGGGGAAGATTTTAAGGACGGATTATCCTTCAATGGTGGGGTAAGTTGCTAGAACTAAAAAGGGTAAAACTTGAAGAGTCCAACAGCAATTAAGCGATCGCCAGAAAATCAGATTCAGCCTGTTTGTCTTTATGCTAAACAATGTCCCTCTCTTAAAGCCATTAAGGCTATCAGAGAGGGGCAGAATGTGGATAAATTATTGAGTCCCAAGCCTCATCAGGAAACGAACTTTGTGCGTGACTTTTTGAGTTATCTGGGCTTGTCTGCACTTTGTATTATTGTGGGGCTTTTTATTGGGGTTATAGGGTATCATTGGACGGCTGGACTGACTTGGCTGGATGCCACGGTTGAAGCGTCGATGATTCTCAGTGGAATGGGTCCAGTTAATCCTTTATTGACCAATAGTGCCAAGTTATTTGCTTCTCTTTATGCCCTATTTAGTGGTCTTGTCTTTGTGTTGGCCATGGGGGTAGTGTTATCTCCTTTGATTTATAGTTTGATGAAGCAATTACGCCTCAACAAATGTCAACAAGACTAAATAGTAAGTAACCCTTCATATCTGGTTTCTACTTGAGCAATTAATTCCCTTAAACTGGGATCGTTTTCTAGTATTTCCCAAACCTGAAAAATATAATCATCGGATACTTCTTCTATTGTACAGTTTCGTTGTGGAAGTAAGGATAAATATCTTTCGATTAGCAAAGTTGTTCCTAGTAACCATTGTCCTTTTTCTTCATCTTCCATTTTTTCATACAATTTTTTACCATTGTTTAAAGCGGTTTCAATACGGGTTAATTTCGTTTTTTCCTGTTGAATCATCCATTGCTGCATATCAGCAGGATATTGCTCAAATTTTTCTCTAATTTTCATATCTGAAGTGATAAATTAATAGCTAGTTGTCCCATTCGCTAATCCTAACTTCTATTTTAGTCAAAAAGGATAAAATATCAGGAATAATTAAGCTTTAATAGACTATAGTTACAATTTATAAAATAGGTTAAGAGTCCGAGTTTTCTCTCCCCTTTTTTATCATTAATACGATTAGTATAGATTATAAAAAACTTTATAATCTATAATTTATTATAATTTTTTTAATTGCTTAATATAACTTTATAAAAAAATGCTTTTGGCTGATTTTCCTCAAATTTGCCTGAAAATCAATTTGTAAAGTTACGTAAATTTTTTAAATGTGCTATTTTAAAATATACTAGGGTTGTCGTATGCAAAAATACTGCTAAATTCGTTAAAACCCTATATTTTGCGTACTTTTAACCCTCAAAAAAGCGAAAAAATACAATCTGAGAAACAATTAATACATAAAAACTATAATCAAGATTTGTAAATTGATATTGACTTATTTCAGAATCAGTAGTAAGGAAAATTATTAATTAAAATTTCCTAAAAAAACACATCCCTAGGAAAAAAATACCGATTCAATAGAAGCAGATTTAATCAATATTATTTTATGCACGAACTGGGGATTACTCAAAATATTGTAGCCATTGTCTGTGAACAGGCCAAAGGCGCACCTGTGAAGCGTGTTACCTTAGAAATAGGCAAACTATCGGCTATTATGCCAGATGCGATTCGTTTCTGTTTTGATATTTGTTGTCAGGATACCATTTTAGCGGGAGCAACCTTAGACATTATTGAAACCGAAGGAAGGGGAAAATGTCGTCATTGTGGTCATGAAGTTAGCTTGTCTCAACCCTTTGGAAAATGCGATCGCTGCGATAGTGTTGAGTTAGATATTATACAAGGACAAGAATTACAAATTAAAGAAATGGAGGTAGAAGAATTATGTGTGTAACCTGCGGTTGTTCTGAGGGAAATGATGTGACTTTAACCAATGTTGAAACAGGACAAACCACTGACATCAATGGTCAGCATACCCATACGTTAGCCGATGGAAGCGTAATTAGTCATTCCCATGACGATGAGCATCAACATCACCATCATCATCATAACCATGCTTCAGAAACCCATGCAAAAATGCACGGTACGACCATCACGTTAGAAGAAAAGATTTTACAGAAAAATGATTTAATTGCTGCTCAAAATAGAGGCTATTTTAAAGGTCGTAATATCTTAGCGTTAAATTTAGTTAGTTCCCCCGGTTCGGGGAAAACCACCCTCTTAACCCGAACCATTAATGACTTAAAAGATAAACTAAAAATTAATGTCATCGAAGGAGATCAAGAAACGGCCAATGATGCACAGAGAATCAAAGAAACAGGGTGTAAAGTTGTCCAAATCAACACAGGAACCGGTTGTCATCTAGAAGCATCAATGGTGGAAAAAGGATATACAGAACTAAACCCAGAACCCAATTCAATTCTTATGATTGAAAATGTGGGTAACTTAGTCTGTCCTGCACTATTCGATCTCGGAGAAGCAGCAAAAGTGGCCATTCTTTCCGTGACGGAAGGAGAAGATAAACCCATCAAATATCCTCATATGTTCCGAGAAAGTAAAGTCATGATTTTAACGAAAATCGATCTCCTTCCCTATGTTCAATTTGATGTCCAAAAATGTATCGAATACGCTCAACAAGTCAACCCTTCCTTAGTCATTTTTCAAGTTTCAACCGTGACAGGAGAAGGGTTATCTTCTTGGTATGAGTGGCTAGAAAATCGGTGAACAATCCCGGCTGCACAATTTTTGAAGATTGTGGTAGAGTAAAAACGAAAGACTGCCGTATTGGTGACTGCCAATAAAGTTTTTTGATCTATGCTTTGAGTTTAAGGGCGTTAACCAGCTATCGTGGCAGTAAACCGAGCTTGTACTCGGAAACAGAAGCGATCAGCGGTCGATACCCACCTGGTTCTTCCAGGTCATAAACTGAGGTAAAACGGTACGGCGGTCTTTCTAACTTTCTGCTCAATGTCAAGGATTCCAGACATTGTTGCAAGGCAGCTAAGACAAAATCTAAAAATTAACCTAAAATTGAAGAAACCCTAACTATTTTAGGCATTGAGACAGCAGACAAGTCGTTGCAAAACTAGAGATTTTCCCTTCAGTGTTACCCAACTCAACCAGGGGATAACGGTTGTCCATCAAAATTGTTCTGTTACCCCAGTGACGGTGGTCGATGTCTGGGTCAAAGCGGGGGCAAGGGTTGAACCCCAGCACTGGGGGGGGATTGCCCATTTCTTAGAACATATGATCTTCAAAGGAAGTCAAAAAATTTTGCCAGGGGACTTTGATCAGATCATAGAGCATAATGGCGGTATAACTAATGCTTTTACCAGTCATGACTACGCCCATTTCTTCTTAACGGTAGCGGACAATCGCCTCACCCAAACCTTACCCTATCTGGGAGAAATTTTACTGCAAGCAGCCATTCCCGATGGGGAATTTATCAGAGAAAGGGATGTCATCCTAGAAGAGATGAGGTCATCCTATGATGATCCAGACTGGGTCTGCTTTCAAAGTCTCTGTGAAACATTATACCAACATCATCCCTATGGTCGCTCTATTCTCGGTCATGAAACCCAACTCAGACAATATTCGGCCCATGAGTTACGATGTTTTCATCGAACCCATTACCAACCCCAAAATATAACGGTGGTAGTGGTGGGGAATGTTGAACAGCAGACAGCCTTATCCCTAGTAGAAAACTCTTTTTCTGAGTTTAGTCTTCCTTGGGAATGTCCCCCTCAGAAAATCACTTCAGAACCCCCTTTAACAGCCATTAGACGCAATCATATCTATTTTCCGAGAATGACCCAAGGACGGTTATTAATGGGGTGGGTAGGGCCGGGAATCAACCAACTGCAACAGGGACTCGGATTGGATTTATTATCCGTTATCTTAGGAGGAGGACGAACCTCCCGTTTAGTCCAGGAATTACGGGAAGATAAGCAACTGGTGATGGATGTTGAAAGTTCTTTTTCCTTGCAACAAGATTCCAGTTTGTTTACTATTGGAGCATGGTTAAATCCGCAGCATTTGTCTGAAGTAGAAGCCATCATCTGCGATCGCTTGCAACAATTACAACAACAACCCGTCACAGAAGTAGAACTAAACAAAGCCAAACGATTACTGTGTCATGACTATATTTTTTCCACAGAAACCCCCAGTCAATTAGCGGGATTATATGGTTATTATCAAACCTTAGCCCATGCTGAACTGGCCTTAAGTTACCCTACTTTAATTAAACAATATACTGCCGTCCAACTCCAACATCTTGCTAGGGAATATTTGTCTCTGGAACGGTATGCTATTACCATTATGGAACCCTACTAAATTATTCAGCCTCATTAATCAATAATGGAACCATCATCTCCCGTTTCTCTCCCCAAATTTACCCATCGTTTGCAACTAGATAATGGCATTATTTTAATTGTACGAGAAAATCCCACCACTGACTTGATATCGGGAAGATTTTTCTGGAAACAAGCGGGGACTTTGTGGGAAAAACCAGAAAGAGCGGGTATTTTTCACTTATTAGCTACTTTGATTACCAAAGGAACCCCAACCCTATCTTCTCTCGATATTGCAGAGGCCATTGAATCAATGGGGGCCAGCTTAGGGGGAGATACTGCATCAGATTATTTTATGATGGGGGTGAAAACGGTTTCAGAGGATTTTGAATCCATTTTAAACTTATTAGGAGAAATCCTGCGATCGCCCACTTTTCCTGAAGAAGAAATTGCCCTCGAAAAACAATTAATTTGCCAAACCATTCGTTCTCAACAAGAACAACCTTTCAACGTTGCTTTTAAACAATTACGGGAAAAAATGTATGGGGAACATCCCTATGGACGTTCAATTTTAGGCATAGAAGAAACCGTTTGTCAAGTGAGTCGAGAAGATTTACAACAGTGTCATTATAATCATTTTCGGCCCGATAATTTGATTATTAGTTTATCGGGAAATATTACCTTAGATCAAGGAGTTAACTTAATTGAAAAGACCTTGGGAACTTGGGAAAGTCCGTCCCAAAATTTAACCCTTACTTCTTTTCCGATGTTAACGGTTTCCCCCTGTGAAATCATTACCCCTCAATCTAGTCAGCAAACCATTATTATGTTAGGGTATTTAACCGTTGGTGTCGACCATATTGATTATCCTGTTTTAAAATTATTGAGTACCTATTTAGGCAATGGGTTATCCAGTCGTTTATTTGTAGAATTAAGAGAAAAGAAAGGACTTGCTTATGATGTTTCTGCCTTTTTCCCCACTCGTTTACAGCCATCCCATTTCGTTACATATATCGGAACCGCCCCTCATAATACTAACATTGCCCTGGAAGGATTACAACAAGAAACCGAAAGATTATGTGAGGTAGAATTAACACCAGAAGAACTACAAACCGCTAAAAATAAATTATTAGGACAATATGCTTTAGGGAAACAAACCAATGCAGAAATTGCCCATTTATACGGATGGTATGAAACCTTAGAATTAGGAATTGAATTTGATAAAAAGTTTCCTGAAATTATTAATAATGTTACTACTGAAAGAGTGCAAAAAGTGGCTAAAGATTATTTATTATCTCCTTATGTATCCATTGTAGGTTGAGAAATAATGACCAATTAAACTTCAGTGTAACAGCATATATTGAAGTAAATTTTATCATTCAACATATGCTGTCTTCTGAACACCTGATTAGGAAACCTTCAGCCAATGAGATAAATCAATATCTAAAAGGTCTTGTGTTTTTAAGATATCTTCGCGATACACCTTCATCAAATTTTCTCTCATTTCTTTCGATAAAGTTTTCTTTTCGATAAACATATTGTCAACTTTTTTTCTTAAATTATATCTTTGACTGGTGTTAGTAAAAGGTTTCAGCATTGTAGAAGCAGTATTTTTAATAATTGGATTGGAAAAAAGTAGATTTTGAAGCTTTTTGTGTTTAACTTGTCCCCCTTTACGAACAATAACAGACGTATCGGGTAGAAAACTATCATCCACTTCAACAAATTGGAAAAATTCTTTATAAAATTTTTCCTTATTCTTCACAAAATCATCAAAGATCAAAGATTTGAATTGATCTCGTTCAAAGTTTTCTATATATAGTTTTACGGTATTATAATAAAATCCTAGCTTAACAATTTTATTAGAGGGTTGAGGGCGATAGGCTATATCTTTAAATTTCCCCTTGATTTGCTGACGATTAGATAAAGCATTAAAATCAGAAAAAGCCCGATCAACAGGATTACGTAGCACCATTAAAAGTTTAGAATGGGGAAAATATTCTTTAATCGTTTGACAAGCTTTTTCTGATTGAAAATAAACACTAGATACTTCTCCAAAGATTTTCTCTGACGTTTTTAGTTCATAGGATTTTTCATAAGCTTCTATGTCTAAATTAACTTTATTAAGAAGATCCTCTCCCTTGATTTTAGGCATTACAATATCGGGATGTTGTTTTAAATAATGATGTAAGGAACTTGTGCCACACTTATGTCCTCCGATAACAATAAATCGAGGGGACGTGAAAAAATCTTTTGGTAAATTCATATCGATTACTCCTCATCATAAAACGACTATATCATCTCATAAGTAACCCTATACGTCAATAGCAGAAAACAAAAAATTTTAATCGGTTAATTCTCAAACTTTTCGTAAGCTTCTACAATTCTTTGTACCAAAGGATGACGCACAACATCCGCTTGAGAAAAGTGACAAAAAGCAATCCCTTCTACCGATTTTAAAATGTTGGTCGCCACCACCAAACCAGACTTTTGATGTCTAGGTAAGTCCGTTTGGGTAATGTCTCCTGTGACCACCATTTTTGAACCAAACCCTAACCGAGTCAACACCATTTTTAACTGCGCTGGTGTGGTATTTTGTGCCTCATCAACGATAACAAAGGCATTACTTAAGGTTCGTCCTCGCATATAGGCTAAAGGGGCAACTTCTATCTGTCCCCTTTCCATTAAATCAGGAATTCTCTGCGGGTCAATAAACTCGTATAAGGCATCGTATAAAGGTCTTAAAAAAGGGTTGACCTTTTGTTGTAAATCTCCCGGTAAAAAGCCCAATTTTTCCCCTGCTTCTACTGCCGGACGGGTTAAAATTAACCGTTCACATTCATCATTTAATAACGCCCTCACCGCTAAAACTGCCGCGAGAAATGTCTTTCCAGTTCCCGCCGGACCAATACAAAAGGTAACATCGTGTTTCTGTATGGCTTTGATATATTGTTTTTGTCGAAAGGTTTTTGCCCGAATGACTTCCCCCCGACGGGTTCTTGCTAAAACGGACTGCTGTAAGTCTTGATATTCGTCCATGCGTCCCGTATCTAATGCTTGAAAGGCAGTCATTAAATCAGGACGAGAAATGGTTTTGGCTTCTTGCCAATAGGGTTGTAGCGATCGCAATACGTTCATCACCCGGGCCACCGGTTTTTCGGGTCCATAAACCTTTAATTCTTGACCCCTTAAGACTAGGTTAGCCCCTGTATGACGGGAGAGGAATTTTAAGTTTTCTTCGGCGATACCAGCTAAAGCGATCGCACTTTCATGACTGGGTAATTGAAGGGTTTGGGAAGTTTCGGTCATATATGCTTGTCTTTGATTATTGTTGATTTACGCTTTCATCAATATATTTTAATTTTCAGGTTTGGCTGTTGATCCTAACACAGTCCTCTCGACTGTTACAAGATGAAATTTTTCTTCACCCAGAAAAATCTTCTAAAACACTAAAAAAAGGTTAATTTTTTGGCCTACTTAAAAAACAACAATTATCATCGAGCTAAATCTAGAAAGAGTAAAATATTCGAGCAAAAAACTGATTATTTATTATCTTATTTTATGTAGGGGGGAAATGATGAAATTTGTGGATGAATATCGTGACGCTGATGTTGCTCAAAAATATGTACAAGAAATCACTAAAATTACCACTAAACCTTGGACAATCATGGAGATTTGTGGGGGACAAACCCATTCTATTGTTAAGTATGGGATTGATCGCTTGTTACCTCCTGAAATAACCCTGATCCATGGTCCTGGTTGTCCGGTGTGTGTCACCCCGATTGAACTCATCGATTGCGCCTTAAAAATTGCCAGTTTACCTAATATTATTTTCTGTTCTTTTGGGGATATGTTAAGAGTTCCTGGAAGCGACAAAGATTTATTGAGTGTCAAAGCATCTGGGGGAGATGTTCGGATTGTTTACTCACCCTTAGATAGTTTAAAAATTGCCCAAGACAATCCCAATAAAGAGGTTGTTTTTTTCGCAGTTGGCTTTGAAACAACCACCCCAGCGACGTCTATGGCAGCGTATCAGGCAAAACAGCAAGGAATTGAAAACTTTTCTTTATTAGTTTCTCATGTTTTAGTTCCCCCCGCCATGGAAGCCCTTTTATCCTCCCCTAATTGTGTGGTTCAAGGATTTTTAGCAGCCGGTCATGTCTGTACTGTCATGGGTTACGAAGCGTATCAACCCATTGCCCAAAAATATAAAGTTCCTATCGTTGTTACCGGCTTTGAACCCATTGATGTACTCCAGGGAATTTATCGTTGTATTCAACAGTTAGAAACAGGAAAATTTGACTGCGAAAATCAATATGTTCGCTCCGTTACATCTGAAGGTAACCCTTTAGCGCAACAAGTGATTCAAGCCGTTTTTGAAGTGGTTCCCCGTCGTTGGCGAGGCATCGGGGAAATAGGAGAGAGTGGGCTAGGATTACGTCCAGAATACGCCCGCTATGATGCCTTAAAACGCTTTGAAAGGGAATTATCTACCGTGACCCCATCCACTACCCCCCAGGTCTGTATTAGCGGTCAAATCATGCAAGGGTACAAAAAGCCCAACGATTGTCCCGCCTTCGGAAGCCAATGTACCCCAGAAAACCCCCTAGGTGCGCCCATGGTATCCTCAGAAGGGGCTTGTGCTGCCTATTACCGCTATCGAAACCATTCAGAAACCGTCCCCTGTTAATCCCCAATTTCTCAAAAAAATATTACAAAATATTAAGAAACAATAGTGAATGTCAACACAATGCCAGAAAATAATTGGGTCAGGTTGCTTGGCAACGAATAAAGTTGAAACACCCAACAGCAACCCGATTTCGTATAAGATGTCAGTTTAAGAGCATCTAATTCAATTTATTGGGAGGAATCCATCAATGAGTATTGTCACGAAATCCATCGTGAATGCTGATGCAGAAGCCCGCTACCTCAGCCCTGGCGAACTCGATAGAATCAAAGCCTTTGTAACCGGTGGTGCTGCTCGTTTACGCATCGCAGAAACCCTAACCGGTTCCCGGGAAACCATCGTTAAGCAAGCTGGCGATCGCTTATTCCAAAAGCGTCCTGATGTTGTTTCTCCTGGTGGAAACGCTTACGGCGAAGAAATGACCGCTACCTGTCTTCGTGACATGGACTACTATCTCCGTCTGATCACCTATGGAATCGTTTCTGGTGATGTTACCCCCATCGAAGAAATTGGTTTAGTGGGTGTCAGAGAAATGTACAAATCTTTGGGAACCCCCATTGAAGCAGTAGCCCAAAGTGTACGGGAAATGAAAGAAGTAGCAACCGGAATGATGTCTGCTGACGATGCAGCAGAAGCGGGTTCTTACTTCGATTATGTTATCGGTGCGATGAGCTAAGACGAGTTAAAATACTCGGATTAACCCAGCCGTCCCCAATAATTGTAAGACTGTTGAAGACTAGGCAAGATTAAGGAAGCAAAACTATGCAAGACGCAATTACCTCCGTCATTAACTCCGCCGACGTACAAGGAAAGTACCTTGACGGCGCTGCTATGGACAAGCTCAAAGGCTACTTCGCTACCGGAGAACTCCGTGTACGCGCTGCTAGCGTAATTAGTGCTAACGCTGCTGCCATTGTTAAAGAAGCGGTAGCTAAGTCCTTGTTGTACTCCGATGTTACCCGTCCTGGTGGTAATATGTACACTACTCGTCGTTACGCTGCTTGTATTCGTGACCTCGACTACTATCTCCGTTACTCCACCTACGCTATGTTAGCGGGTGATCCTTCCATCTTAGACGAACGCGTTCTCAACGGATTAAAAGAAACCTATAATTCTTTAGGCGTTCCCGTTGGTAGCACCGTTCAAGCCATCCAAGCCATGAAAGAAGTGACTGCTGGTCTTGTTGGTGCAGACGCAGGAAAAGAAATGGGTGTTTATTTTGACTACATTTGCTCTGGCTTAAGCTAGAACGACCAATGGTTACAACCGACTAAGGGTTGTCCAAAAAGAGGTTCGGGAAGTCTAGAGTGAGTGCTAGCTGGTTAAAGGCTTAATCTTTGCTGCAAAAGATGGGTTTTGACGATCTAGTATTGACTCTTGACTCCCGAACTTTGCTGTATCAAAATGTTTGAGGAAATTTAGGAGAACTCGACCCATGCGAATGTTTAAAGTCACCGCTTGTGTTCCCAGTCAAACCAGAATTCGGACTCAGCGGGAATTACAAAATACCTTTTTTACCAAATTAGTTCCCTACGATAACTGGTTTCGGGAACAACAACGCATCATGAAAATGGGCGGAAAAATCGTCAAAGTAGAACTGGCCACAGGGAAACCTGGAACAAATACAGGATTAATGTAGACATCAATTCCCTATTTTGACTCAATTTAAGACCTCATAGGCTTCTTTCTGTATGGCTATGGGGTCTCGTCTATTTTTTATGCTCCGTTTTTCTCAATAGTTGCTAAGATGCTAAAAACTGTTAGCTCTAGATTAATAATTTCTTGAGACTGATGGCTAAATGTAATCTATGGCGAAAATAAAAAAATGCTTAAACAACTATTATTGAAAGGCTGTCTTGGTTTAGTGATCTGTGGTACTGGATTTGTAGCGGTTCCTGTTTATGGTCAAGCAACAGAAGGGATCATCGCTCAATCTTCTACTGAAATGGCCTCATCAGACATTTCAGAACAAGAATTACAAAAATTTGCCAAAGCGATCGCCGACTTACGAGCGATCGACGAGGAAACCCGAGTCAAAATGATCGAAGCCGTCCAAGCCACCGGAATGTCTCCCGAAGAGTTTATGGAAATTGGCAAAATAGAAGAGGATCAAAGAAATCTTTCTCAAGAAAAACAATATCAGTTTGTGGAAGCCTTAGAAGCCATAAGAGAACTCAATAAAGAAGATCGCCAGAAGAAACGAGTCGCCGTTGAACAAGCCGGTTTAAAAATCTCACGGTTCAATGAAATCGGCAAAATTGTTGAAAACGATCGAGACTTACAAAAACAAGTCGTTGAAATACTGTCTCGTTAACGAGAGATGGGGGAGCAGGGGGAGAAGAGGAGCCAGGGGAGCAGAGGGAGACATTATTGATATATATTCCCCCCATCACCCCGTCACCCCGTCACCCCGTCACCCCGTCACTTCCCATTAAAAGATGTCTTGAAAAGTCAAGCAGAGGGCTTAAAATGTTCTAAATAGCACTGATTTTTATTCCTATGTTTAATTGGTTTCGTCGTAAAATTAATCAAACCGACTCCGAACCCGCTTCAGAACCCACCGAACAAGTTACCCAACCTGAAACTGAAGCCCCTGAACAAAATAGTCCCTCAGAGGATTATTTAACTTGGGCAAAAACCGCGTATAAAAATATTCAACAGCGTCAAACTCCATCCACTGCATCCACTTCCACCACGGAAACCCCAGAAAAGGAAATTACCCCTGAGAGGGAACCAGTGGCTCAACCAGAGTCCGAATCTCCTGTGATAGAGGCTAAAGAAGAAACCCCAGCGTGGATGCAAAAATCCGATCGCCTAGAAGCCCTCAAAGAAACAGCCATCGAAACCGCCACCGTTGAAGAAACAACCCCCTTAACCTTCGACGCAGAATTCGTTTGGTCTGCCAAAGTCTTAGCAGCCCAAGGAAGGGCCCCCGATGATATTTCAGAAGAAGAAATTAATTGGTTAAAACGGCTGCGTCAAGGACTAGGAAAAAGCCGTCGCGGGTTAGTTAATCAACTTAAGTCCATTGTCGGCCAGGGACCTCTTAACGAAGATGCCGTCATGGAAATTGAGGCCCTGTTATTACAAGCAGACACAGGGATAGAAGCCACCGATCACATTATTTCCACCCTACAAAATAAACTGTTAGAAGAGGCGTTGCCCCCAGAACAAGCTCTGGAGTATCTCAAAAGCATTTTAAGAGAAATTTTAGATCGTCCTTTGCAAAAAGTGGTTAATCCTGGTTTTGCGCCAGAAAAAGGGGTTTTAAATATTTGGTTATTAACCGGAGTGAACGGTGCAGGAAAAACCACCACCATCGGTAAATTAGCCCATTTAGCCCAACAATCCGGCTACGATTGTATTATTGCGGCCGCGGATACCTTTCGGGCTGCAGCCGTTGAACAGGTGAAAGTTTGGGGGGAAAGAACTAACACCCCAGTTATTGCCAACCCCGGCAAAAATACAGACCCGGCGGCTGTGGTGTTTGATGGCATTTCTGCGGCCCAAGCTCGCCAAGCTGACTTATTATTAGTTGATACCGCAGGAAGGCTGCAAAATAAAAAGAATTTGATGGCGGAACTAGCAAAAATTCGGCGTATTATTGATAAAAAAGCCGTCGATGCTCAAATTGAATCCTTGTTAGTCTTAGATTCCACCTTAGGACAAAATGGATTACGTCAGGCTCAAGTTTTTTCCGAAGCAGCCAATTTAAGTGGGGTGGTTTTGACAAAATTAGATGGAACCGCTAAAGGTGGGGTCGCTTTAGCCGTCGCCCAACAATTGGACTTACCCATCCGTTTTATTGGGGTTGGGGAAGGCATTGAAGATTTAAGGCCGTTTTCCAGTTATGAATTTGTCGAAGCGTTACTGAATGAATAAGCTTGATAGGACGGGAGTTTTACCCCCGTCCTTATGGTTGATTAGAATGGAATGGGATCATCTGCGTCATTACTCGATGGGGTTGTGACACTGTCTGACTCATCGAAATCATAGTCATCTTCATCATAGCTATCATTGCTTTTGGCGGACGCTTTAGCCGTATCAAAAGCAACCACATTATCCTGAGACTCATCCATTGCATCTAAAGGATAAAGATGGGAAACCACTAATTCTGCTCGCTTTTCCTTAAATCCTTCTTTTCGTTCAAAGGTATTCATGGATAAGCGGCCTTCAATAATAAAGCGATGGCCTTCGCTACAGGTTTCTTTCATCTGTGTGGCTAAACTACCCCATCCCACCACTTTTAAGGTACAAGGAGGGTCTTCTGCTCGTCTTCCCTCGAACTCGACTAACATTTGTGCCACTTCGGTCTGGGTATCTGTGGTATAGCGTAATTCCGGGTTACGAATGACTTTCGCCATCAAGACGCAACTATTCATTTCTTCAACTTCCAAGATCAACGGTATTACTATCTTATCCTGCTTGATGAAACCGATACAAACCGAGACAGCTAGAAGAATCTCTTCCAAAAATTAAAGAAAGTTAGGGATAATGAGATAGAAGTCATTTACCCCGAGGAATCTTCATGATTAGTATTGATTTAGCCCTCAAGTACACGCCTCTTCCTATTTCTGTTCAACGCAAAGAAATCGAAGACGCACAAGCACTTTATGATCAGATTATTAACGCCATGAAATCAGCCACACCTGAGTTGATTGAGTTAACTTGTGAGAAGCAAACAGAAAAAAAAGTCGCCGTTATGAGTGATCAAATTAGTGCTGTCATCCTCTCTCAAAAAGACGGGGGAGCTTCTGCTGGAAGAGTACCCGGTTTCTTTTCTATGGTTGAAGCTGAACAATAAAAGATAAGGCAAAAGGAAAAAGAGATATCCATCTTCTTTCTTCCTGCCTATTTTAAAATCCTTACTATTTAGATCATTATATTTTTAGATAATCATTTTTCTCCCTAAATCCTTACGAAAGTTTACAAATAAGTGATAAAAATTTTATCTTCTCTACCTCAATTCTGATCTAGAATAAGATTGAGTCAATAAAGAGTAAATGTTTTGAGGAAACGCCCTAAAAACATCAGGCTTTTGATCAGTCTGTGATATTTTTGTGTTCTATATTTATTAAGCAAGGTGATAGCATCTACTGGTACGCTCTTCATGTTTCTTGATTAATAGCTCTTGAACCCAAAGAACGTTAGAAATGATAGAGAGGATAAATCAAATGATAGTAACCCTTAGCGAACCTGGTAATAGTCGACAGGACGCGCATAATTTTGGAACAATTACTTACAATTTAACGCCACCTTTATTACCTCCCACCCTCAACGAATATCTAGATGCAGTGGGAGGAGACGATAACGATGATTACTTTCAATTCAGTTTAGAACAGAGGTTAGGGGTTGGTTTAAACTTAAGTTTACCCGTGGGGGTTACCCTTGAATTGCTGGATAATTTAGGGGAAGTTATTGTTAGTCAAAGTAATCCAGTTGAACCATTTAATACTTTTCCCTTACCTGTTTCTCTAAAAAATAATCTCGATGCAGGAACTTATTATATTCATTTATTTAGTGAGAATGCAGACGCAACTCCTTATGACTTTGATTTAAGGGTTGCCCCCCCTGACAATGCAGGAGACTTTGCTGAGGAAGCCAACAATTTAGGTATTTTAACCGCAACCCCTGTGCTGAGTGATGATTATGTGGGTTCATCTAGCAGTTATAATGACGAAGATTACTATCAATTTACCTTGAGTGAATTGAGTAACGTTAACTTTGAACTGATAGATGGAGATGATAACTTTACGAGTTTACAAATATATAGTGGAACAAATACCTTTACCAATCCCATCGATTCATTATTTAATATTTCTTCAGAAAATCTCGCCACCTTAGAAAAAACTTTAGTAACCGGAATTTATACAGTCAGAGTAACAGGAAATGGACTGTATAACCCATCAACCAATGACTCCAATTTAGCGAGTTATGCTTTGAGTTTATCGGCCACTCCTAGCACTCAAATTGACCCTGGAAATAGTTTAGAAGAAGCGCATAATTTTGGAACAATTACTTACAATTTAACCCCACCTTTATTACCTCCTACCCTCAACGAATATCTAGATGCAGTGGGGGGAGACGATAACGATGATTACTTTCAATTCAGTTTAGATCAGGGATTAGGGATTGAGTTAAACCTAAGCTTATCCAGAGGAGTCACCCTAGAAATACTGGATAATGCAGGAGAAGTGATTCTTAGTAAAAGTAATCCGGTTGACCCCTTTAATGACTATCCCTTACCTGTTTCCCTGAAAAACAATCTCGATGCAGGAACTTATTACATCCATTTATTCAGTGACAATGCAGACCCCACTATTTATGACTTTGATTTAATTGTTGCCCCTCCTGACAATGCAGGAGACTCTGCTGAGGAAGCTAATAATTTAGGGATGTTAAATACAACCCCAGTGGTTGTAGAAGATTATGTGGCTTCATCTAGTAGTTATGATGACCAAGATTACTATCAATTTACCTTAAATGAATTAAGTACCGTTAACTTTGAACTCACGGATGGAGACAATAACTTTACTGACTTAGACATTTATGCAGGAACCGATACCTTTACGAATCCCATTGATTCATTAAGTAATAATGAGGAAAATACGGTCACCTTAGAGAAAACTTTAGCCGCCGGCATTTATACCGTAGTTGTGAGTGGAAATGGACTGTATAACCCATCAATCAATGACTCCAATTTAGCCAGTTATGCTTTGAGTTTATCGGCCAATCCTAGCACTCAAATTGACCCTGGAAATAGTTTAGAAGAAGCGCATAATTTTGGAACGATTACTTACAATTTAACCCCACCTTTGTTACCCCCTACCCTCAACGAATATCTCGATACAGTGGGGCGAGAAGATAACGATGATTACTTTCAATTTAGTTTAGATCAAAGGTTAGGGGTTGAGGTCAACTTAAGTTTACTGAGAGGGGTTACCATTGAATTGCTGGATGATTCAGGGGAAGTTATTCTCAGTGAAAGTAATCCGATTGACCCCTTTAATGATTATCCCTTATTTGTTTTCCTCAAAGACAATCTCGATGCAGGGACTTATTATATTCATGTATTCAGTGATAACCCAGAACCCACGATTTATGACTTTGATTTAATGGTTGCCCCCCCTGACAACGCAGGGGACTTTGGGGAAGAAGCCAATGATTTAGGGATTTTAACCGCAACTCCTGTTATTCGGGATGATTCTGTGGGTTTCTCATTCAACAATTATGATGACGAAGATATTTATCAATTTACCTTGAGTGAATCGAGTACCGTTAACCTGGAACTCACCGATGGAGACAATAACGCCACGAATTTACAGATTTATAGCGGAACCGATACCTTTGGGAGTCCCCTTGATTCATTATTTAATAGTTACTCAGAAAATTTCACCAGTTTACAAATAGCCTTAGCCGCCGGAACCTATACCGTGAGGGTAGGAGGGGATGGGGGTTATAACGAGTCCATCGATGATTATAATCTGGCCAGTTATTCGTTGAGTGTTGCTGCCACCGAAGACCCCGATCCGGTCTTAACCATTAGTAATACTACCATCGTCGAAGGGGATGACGGAACCACCAACGCATTTTTTACCGTTAGTTTAACTCCTGCTGCAAGTAGTATTGTCACCGTTGATTATAGTACCGGTGATGATACTGCATTCGCGGGTAGTGATTATGTGGCCACCAGTGGAACCCTAACCTTTAACCCAGGAGAATTAAATCAGACCATTTCTATTCCTATTATTGGGGATGACGTGGTAGAAGAGACAGAACAGTTTTTTGTCAATCTGGCCAACCCTGCTAATGCAGCTATCCTCACGAGTCAGGGAATTGGGACCATTATCGATTCTGATGTAGCAGACGTAGATTTAGTGATTAGTAGTCCGTCTAGCGATCCCATCACCGCTAAGATTGGGGATAATTTAACGTTCACCTGGACCGTAACCAATAATGGCACAGATGCAACCACTGCTGATCGATGGTTTGACCATATCTATATTTCAGACGATGATATTTACGACGTTAACGATACCTACGTCACTGATTATGTTCCCAATAATCTCTCCTTAAACCCAGGACAGAGTTATGAGGTGACTCGCTTCGTCACCCTCCCCGAGACAGACATTGGCGATCGCTATTTATTGATGATTACCGATCTAGCTAATCAACAAACGGAAACCGACGAAACCAACAATACCATTGCCATTCCTTTACAGTTAGAAGCAGCACCGGATATTGACTTAATTGTATCTGCTATTGAGGCACCCACCGAAGCCGTTGGTCGACAAAATATCGATCTTTCTTGGACTGTGGAAAATCAGGGAACAGCAGATTCAACCAAGGCCATGACTGATTATATCTATCTCTCTCCTAATAATATTATTGGGGATGAGGATGATATTTTGATCCGTAGTCCTTTGTTTGAAGAAACAGTCATCGCCGGGGGTTCTAGGGTTCGGACAACCAACTTGTTTTTACCCAATTCTTTAGAAGATGGAGACTATTATCTAGTCATTGGGACTGATCACAATAATAATATCTTTGAAACCGATGAAACCAATAACTTTAACATCACAGAACAACCTTTAACCATTGCTTCTCCTGATCTTACTGTCTCTTCTGTTAATATTCCCTCAACTGTATTAAGAGGGGAAACCTTTGATATTACTTGGACAGTGGAAAATATAGGATTAGTTGATACAGTGGGGGGTTGGTCTGACTATCTTTATCTATCAAC
>JASJBX010000082.1 GCA_030066295.1 Crocosphaera sp. | reverse complement strand
TTGGATATATTCGGTGCCATAAATCGACAGTGCATAGCCAGTCGCCCAGCCAACCTGTCGCATAGGCTCACGCGTAGCAGAGATATCACCAGAAAATACCTGGCGAAATTGTTCATTAAACGCCAGCTCGTCGCTCAACCCAAGTTCTTTAAAGAAGGCGCTGCTATGGGTTACATATTCTGGTTCTGCAAGCGGCGTAGGTGTCACAGGTACGAAATGACCAGAGAAAACCTGGCGGGCACGGTGCTCATCACCATCTCCGGTGGCGTCAGGGTCGGCATTTAAGGTATCCATCAGAGAATAATCCGCCAGTCGCACAAACTCATCGAAGGTAGTTACACAGGGGTCAGCAGATGGTTTAGATCGATACGACATTGTTGCTAACTTATAATCATATAGTAGTTGCTGTATGACTATCTTAATATAGAAAATTATTTAGAGAGCGGCGATCTCGAAGAGATCCGCTTCGCGGTGCGCCAAAAAAAATGGATTTACTCACATCTTGCACCAAGAAAAGTTGAGATGAGAAGCGATGCCTGAAATTGTTATCTGATGGGGGTTAGCATGAGTTCTCTATTCAAGAAAGAGAAAAATAATCAAGAACCAAGAAAAACCCAACCTATTCGGAGACTGCGATCGCTAAACATCTGATGAAAGTGGAATTTCAGCTATTTGACCTCAAATTGGATTTCTTAATAGAAAATAATTGGTTTTCTAGATGGGCTTCAAACCGTTTGAAATCGTTTTCAACATCAGGATTTTTCATGACATCGTAACAAGCAAAGGTTTCTAGTGCTTCCATCCCAAAAAAGCGAAAATTCATGTGCATGGCAAAAAATAAATCGTCAACGCTTTTACCTTGAAATAAATATTCATCAGGGGCATCAAAGGCTTCTTCTGGCGCATTGAAGGTTAAGGAGAGCATATATTTCTTGCCTTTTAATTTCCCTCCATTGCCATAGTTTTTTTTCGGTGCGTCTGAGGTCCGCCCGTCACCCTCACACAAAGCTCCTTTAATCCCTGCTGTATAGACTTCATCCATATACTTTTTGAAGCTCCACGATACCATCATCCAGTTGACAGGGGTTTGCAGAATAATGATATCTGCCCACTGATGCTTTTCCAACTCTTCTGAGACATTATAGGTATCTTGAGAAGCAGTGATACGCACGTTATATCCCTTTTTTGTGAGTAACGCTTGAGCTTGATTGACCAAACTTTTGTTGAGGTTACCTTCGGCAGAGGGATAATACTGATGACCGTTGATAATTAGAACATTTGTCATGGCTGTTCAGTCAGATTTGATTGGCAAAAACATCTTAGCGATTTTAGTTTACTATAAACAACCAGTTACTTTTTAGTAACCTACTTTTTCAGTTGTCAATCTCGTAAAATCAACATTAATCTTTGAATTTCACAAAAAATCCCCCGAAGCAATCACCACAAACAACACTAAAACTCCCTTCATTTGAAAAAATTTTAAAATCTTAAACCCCTAGTTCTCAATAAGTCTGCAACTTGGAGAACTAGGGGGTTAAATTTTTTTGCGGGTCTTCTGATTGAAACCTAACTGCCGGAAGGAACTCCAGCTTATTAGGTCCAGGGGGACTTAACTTCTAGAGAACAGCCCCGGCACACAGCCGGCTAACTTCAACCAGGAGACCCGCGATTTTACTACTACTATCTGTCATGGGCATCACCTCCTTTATTACCTAAACGGTTATTATCTTTAATGTAACTGAGCTTAGTCTAACGCAAGGTTCTTAAAAAAATCAAGGGTGTGACGAAAAAATTTTTCAGCTATTTGAGGACACCCCCCAAAATGCAGATGGAGATAGGACGCATGGACATTGTAACAGTGCCATCCTTCCCCATAACTAGGACTATTTTCATGCCAACTGGACAAGTTAAAGATGGGTTGAGAGGGGGGAAGGGTTAACTCAGAGCGATGAAACTCATGACCCCAAAGGGTTTCCCCTTCATTCAACAGAAGACTGGAACGAGAGGCGATCGCTTGTTTATATCCTAGGGTTAATTTCTGCCCCATTTTAGCGGTGGTGGGTAAAATACCGACCATTGGCCAAGATTTTCCCTCAAAGTCCATAATTTGCTCCCCCAGATACATTAATCCTCCACATTCTCCATAGGTGGGCATTCCCTTGATAATGGCTTGTTTGACTGCATTTAATGCTTGTTGATTACTGGATAAAGCCTCAGCAAACATTTCTGGAAAACCACCCGCAAAATACAGTCCGGCAGTCCCTTCGGGTAACTTCTCATCCTCCAAAGGACTCCAGTAACAAAAGGTTGCCCCTAACTCTTCTAAAATTTCTAAGTTATCGGGATAATAGAAGTTAAACGCTTTATCTTTGGCGATCGCTATTTTAACCGATTGTATACCTCCTGCCTTCTGCCTCCTGCCTCCTGCCTTCTTGAAAAGGTGATGGGGTGAGGGAGTAAGATAAGGAAACAGTTGTTCCCAATTAAAACAAGTTTCAGCTAGATGAGCTAACCTATCCATCAATTGATTTAGTTGAGGCAGTTCTTGGGTGGGGACTAACCCTAAATGGCGATCGGGGATGGTTAAAGACTCTTGACGATAAATAACACCGAAAATCGGTATATTAAGCGGTTTTAAAGCAGTTTTCAATAAAGTTAAATGGCGATCGCTTCCCACCCGATTTAAAATAACCCCCACAACATTAATCTTAGGATCAAGAGAACCGTATCCATGAGCGATCGCCGCTACCGATCCCGATAAGCGACTACAATCAATAACTAAAACGACAGGAACATCTAAAATTCGAGCAATATGCGCCGTACTTCCATAATCTTGACAAAAACTTTTTCTTGGCTGCATCTTTCTTTTTGCCTTTTGCCTTTTGCCTTTTAACTTGTCCAACGGAACCCCGTCAAATAATCCCATCACCCCTTCAACCACAGCATAATCAACCCCTTGACAGTGTCGAGCGAAACAGGACTTAACGTAATTGACAGAGGTGAGAATAGGGTCTAAATTACGACAAGGACGGCCTGTAATATAACTGTGAAACATGGGATCAATATAATCGGGTCCCACCTTAAACGATTGAACCTTCGAGGATTTTTGCTTCAAAAACGCCAGTAATGCTAAGGTAATGGTTGTTTTTCCGGTGCCACTGCGATCGCCAGCAATAATTAATGTCACGATTTTTTAAACGGATAACTAGATAAATTGTAGCCAATTCCCTATAATTCAGTAAAAATAAGCAAAAATTACCGTAAATTTTCTCCCTAAGTAATCTTTTTTTCGGTGTTACCCTAGATAACAAGGACTATCAAAAAATTGTCAAGATTACAGCTATTGTCAAAAAAACAAGCTATAATAGACAAATACTATTGTACTAAAATGTTGTGTAAGAATTAGATAGAGGCATTAATGGCTGCGATTACAAACAATCCTGATAAAGAAAAGGCATTAAGCTTAGTTCTCAACCAAATTGAGCGAAATTTCGGTAAAGGGTCCATCATGCGTCTAGGAGACGCAGCCAGAATGAAGGTGGAAACCATCTCAACCGGGGCTTTAACCTTAGATTTAGCCTTGGGAGGAGGACTCCCCATGGGAAGAGTGGTGGAAATTTACGGGCCAGAAAGTTCTGGGAAAACCACCTTAGCCCTTCATGCGATCGCCGAGGTACAAAAAGCGGGGGGAGTAGCTGCTTTTGTGGATGCGGAACACGCCCTCGATCCCACCTATTCGGCGGCGTTAGGGGTCGATATTAATAACCTCTTAGTGGCCCAACCGGATACAGGAGAATCAGCCCTAGAAATCGTCGATCAGTTAGTGCGATCGGCTGCCGTTGATGTGGTAGTGATTGACTCGGTGGCTGCCTTAGTTCCCCGTGCAGAGATTGAGGGGGAAATGGGGGATACCCAAGTGGGTTTGCAAGCGCGTTTAATGAGTAAAGCCTTGCGGAAAATTGCCGGAAACATCGGTAAATCGGGCTGTGTGGTTATTTTCCTCAACCAGTTACGGCAGAAAATTGGGGTCACTTATGGCAGTCCCGAAGTCACCACCGGAGGAACCGCACTGAAATTTTATGCCTCAGTACGATTAGATATTCGTCGGATTCAAACCCTGAAAAAAGGCAGCGAGGGAGAATATGGAATCCGTGCCAAGGTAAAAGTCGCTAAAAATAAAGTCGCTCCACCTTTTCGTATTGCTGAGTTTGACATCATTTTCGGTAAAGGAATTTCTCAGATGGGATGTATGTTAGATTTAGCCGAACAAAGCGATGTGGTGCTGCGGAAAGGAGCTTGGTATAGTTACAACGGGGATAATATTTCTCAAGGAAGAGATAACGCCGTCAAATATTTAGAAGAGAATCCTAAAATTGCTGAAACCATCGAACAACAGGTGCGTGAAAAGTTAGAGTTAGGTTCCCTGAGCTTCGCCATTTCTCAAGGAGATGGCGAAGAAGAATAACACAAGTGAAGTACCCCAACTGTAACAGAATCTAGTTGGGTACTTCACAGGCCGTGAAGATGCTATTGCTACCCCCAAGTAATTGATCCCAATGAAAAACAGCGAATTAAAAGAAAGAGAACCTATTTCGAGTTTAATTTTATATCATCTCTTTAAAACGTCTGTTGTTGCCCCCATGTGTTACGGTTACTTTCGGGGACAAGTTTATGGTCAAGAAAACGTACCTCAAAAGCATCCCCTCGTCGTGGTGAGTAACCATGCGAGTTATTTTGATCCCCCTTTGTTATCCTGTTGTATGGGTCGTCCGGTGGCTTTTATGGCCAAAGAAGAGTTATTTGAAGTCCCGTTGTTGAGGGAGGGTATACGCTTGTATGGAGCTTATCCCGTCAAACGAGGTTCAGGCGATCGCGGTGCCATTCGTTCGGCCTTAACTGCACTGAAAGAGGGTTGGCTAGTGGGCATTTTCCTACAAGGAACCCGTACTGTGGATGGTCGCATCGATGATCCCAAACTGGGGGCAGCCATGATTGCAGCTAAGGCCAAGGTTCCCCTCTTACCTGTATCCTTATGGGGAACGGAAAACATCTTAAAACAAGGTTCACCCATACCCCGTCCAGTTCCCCTAACCATCCGCATTGGAGAAGTGATTGCTCCCCCTGAGTCTAACAAACGTCCAGCCTTAGAAAAGGTTACTCAACAATGTGCAACGGTGATTAATCAATTGCATGATTTGGGACGCTAGTACCGCTGCGCGAAAGTCACAAGGCAAAAGGCAAAAGGCAAAAGGCAAAAGTTAGGATGAATTAAGAAATTATTTTTTTTTGTAGTGTATTAACCAAGATAAGGTAAGTTAATATCGAACAATTTAACTGCAATAATAATGACCCAATCTTCAGAAAAAAGCAACCATTTTGAAGTGTGCGATCGCGATCTTTCATCAGAAACCCTAGACCGTTATTTACAAGCCGATGCCATTGCTATTGACACCGAAACCATGGGATTAATTCCCCAAAGAGATCGACTCTGTTTAGTGCAGTTATGCGATCCAATTGGTTATGTGACAGCGATTCGGATTGAGAAAGGGCAACAAGAAGCTCCCCGTTTAAAACAATTATTAGAAAATACAAACATTATTAAAATTTTCCATTATGCCCGTTTTGATGTGGGTCAATTTAAGTATAATTTTGCCATAGAAACCACCCCAATTTTTTGTACCAAAGTGGCGAGTAAGTTAGCAAGAACCTATACCGGATCTCATGGCTTAAAAGCCTTAGTCCAAGAATTAGAAGGAGTCGAACTGGATAAAAGTTCCCAAAGTTCTGACTGGGGAAATAGTCAAAATCTATCCGAAGCCCAATTAAGCTATGCAGCCAACGATGTACGGTATTTAATTCCCCTCAGACAACAATTAATCACCATGCTGCAACGAGAAGAACGATGGGAAATTGCTCAAAAGTGTATGAACGTTATTCTCCTATTAGTAGAATTAGACTTAATGTATTATAAAGATATTTTTGAACATTGAACAATGAGAAAAGTTCAAGGTAGGATAAAGATAACATCCTTGAAATCACGCAAAACAGAGGTAAATCATGTCAGAAGCAATGGCTCTCACCCCCGATAATGTCGAAACCGTCTTAGACGAAATGCGCCCCTATTTAATGGCAGACGGAGGTAACGTTGAATTAGTCGACATCGAAGGACCCATTGTTAAACTACGCTTACAGGGTGCTTGTGGTTCTTGTCCTAGCTCAACCATGACCCTAAAAATGGGCATTGAAAGACGCTTAAGAGAAATGATTCCCGAAATTTCTGAAGTAGAACAGGCATTCTAAAAGTCGACCGCCCTCGTCAGTCAAAACGAGGGTTTCTTGATAAATAATTTTGCCAGGAGGCCATCACCCAGATAAGATGGAATTCAACCTTAATCATTAACTGCTGCTGAGGGCAAACGTGAAGCTATTTGTCTATCATACCCCTGAACTAACCCCTACAGACCATTTACCCGACTGTGCCGTGGTTATCGATGTCTTACGAGCAACCACCACCATCGCCACCGTTTTAAACGCCGGTGCAGAAGCGGTGCAAACTTTTAGCGATATTGACCAATTAATGAGCGTCAGTGAGCAATGGCTACCCGAGAAACGCCTCAGGGCCGGAGAAAGGGGAGGCGCGAAAGTAGAAGGCTTTGATCTAGGGAATTCTCCCTTAGATTGTACCCCCGAAACCGTAGAGGGTAAACGCTTCTTTTTAACCACCACCAACGGGACCCGCGCTCTACAACGGGTAGAAAAAGCCCCAACGGTGATCACTGCAGCTATGATTAATCGACAGGCCGCTGTGAATTATCTTGTCAAAACCCAACCGAAAACGATTTGGTTAGTGGGGTCCGGATGGGAAGGGGGTTATTCCCTCGAAGATACCGTCTGTGCAGGAGCGATCGCCCATGCTTTAATCACCCATGATGCCCAAATGGTAGAAGTGAGTAACGATGAAGTAATTGCAGCCACCGCCCTGTATAGTCAATGGCATGATAATCTGTTAGAAATGTTTCACCGCTCTAGTCACGGTCAAAGATTATTACGGTTAAACTGTCACGAGGATTTACAATACTGTGCTAAAAGTGACATCATAGAAGTATTACCGATACAAAAAGAGCCAGGAGTCTTGGTGAAACTCTCCTAAGCATCCTAAGCCGTTTTAGCTTCATCAAATAGCCGAGGACAGCCGAGTTATGAAAGTTTTGGTATTGACTTGGGAATTCCCCCCCCGTCTTGTGGGAGGTATTGCCCGTCATGTTGCCGAATTATACCCAGAAATTGCCAAATTAGGCCACGAAATCCATTTAATTACGGTGGAATTCGGTCAAAGTCTCCCCTATGAAGTGGTGGACGGGGTTCATGTTCATCGGGTTCCGGTACAAGAAGCCAACGACTTTTTTCAGTGGATCGTTCACATGAATAACAGTATGGGCCATCATGGGGGAAAATTGCTCCAAGACAAAGGACCCTTTGATTTGATTCACGCTCATGACTGGTTAGTAGGGGATGCGGCCATCGCCCTGAAACATTTATTCAAAATTCCCCTAATTGCTACCATCCACGCCACAGAATACGGTCGTTATAACGGTATTCATAACGATACACAACGCTACATTGCCAACAAAGAAAGAAATTTAATCTATGATTCTTGGCGGGTGATTGTTTGTAGTGATTATATGCGCCACGAACTCGAACGGGCCTTTGAAACCCCTTTGGATAAGATTGATATTATTTACAATGGCATTCGGGCTGAGAAAAAACGCCAAGATCCCAGTTTTGACTATCTGGCCTTTCGTGGTCAATTTGCCCTTGATCACGAAAAAATTATCTATTATGTGGGACGGATGACCCGTGAAAAGGGCATTTCTATCCTCCTGCAAGCAGCCGCCAGGGTATTATGGGAGTTGCAAGGGAACGCTAAGATTGTGATTATTGGTGGTGGCAATACCGAGCATTTACAAGCAGAAGCGGAGCATTTGGGCATTGCAGACCATTGTTGTTTTACTGGGTTTATGTCCGATGAAGATTTGGACCGCTTTCAAACCATCGCCGACTGTGCTGTATTTCCCAGTTTATACGAACCGTTTGGTATTGTTGCTTTGGAAAGTTTCGCGGCCCGGGTTCCTGTGGTGGTGTCTAGTACAGGGGGATTACCAGAAGTGGTTCATCATCGGGAAACTGGTATCGTTACCGAGGTGAATAACCCGGAGTCTTTGGCTTGGGGTATCCTAGAAGTGTTACGCAACCCTGATTATGGTCAACAGTTAGTGGAAAAGGCTTACGAAGAGTTAGCCCTGCGTTTTGGGTGGCCGCAGTTAGCCCAACAAACGGAAGCGGTTTATGAAGTGGTCTGTGAGGAGCGATCGCAAATTCATTGGGAGTAGTGGGAAAGATAAAATAGGAATAATCAGCAAGACTGGGTAGTAGCAATGAAATGGATCGTCTATTTTGCCGTAACCGCGATAGTCTATGTCATTATATTGATTAAATTAAAAGTAAAAACCCAAAGGGAAAAAGTCAGAGAAGCTTATATCTTTTGGAATACTTTAACTTTTTTTGTTATCTTTGAATTTATTTTTCTTGAGTCTCTTTTTGATGGTTTTTTATTACATATTATTGGATTTGTTTTATCATTGATATATGCTATTTCTATCTACATTTACTTAAAATCTATCAGAAAAGATATTGATAGTATCTTTTATAAACTATTAGATCAAAGTCACGGTAAAATTAGCGTCTTAACTTTTATGCAAGCGACCGAACTACCTCCCTATGAAGCACAAGACTATTTAGACAAAAAAATGAGAGAATTAAGGGGAAATCGTCATACTACCCGTGGTAATATTTATTATGAATTTCCTGCTTGGCAAAACTATTAAGTCGCTAAAAAAACATGAAAATTTCATTAAGATTTCGGTATTTGTTGTATATCTTTTTATCTTTTCTATTAACACTTACAATCTGGCAAGGAAAAGTTTTTGCTCAGAGTTTGGCTGGGGATGGGTCAAATATTGACGTATTATTACTCAATATCTGGATGTTAATTTCTGGTTTTCTTGTCTTTTTTATGAATGCTGGTTTTGCAATGGTAGAAGCCGGGTTTTGCAGAAAAAATAACGCTATTAATATATTAGCAAAAAATTTAATTGTTTTCTGTATTTCTGCCTTAGCTTACTGGATATTGGGCTTTGGTTTGATGTTTGGGAATACAACAGTGATAGAAAATAGTTTATGGGGACAACAAGGATTTTGCTTTGATATTTTTACTGATAATAATAGTTTTAGTCAATTATTAGAAACATGGTCAGGACGCGATCTTCCCACATTATTTTTCTTTCAATTAACCTTTGCCGGAACAGCAGCTACCATTGTCTCAGGTGCAGTAGCAGAACGAATTAGATTTTGGGCTTTTTTACTGTTTAGTTTTTGTTTAGTTGGTGTCATTTATCCCATTGTAGGACATTGGATTTGGTCAAGTGAAGGATGGCTCTATAACTTATTAAAATTCCGCGATTTTGCAGGTTCAACGGTTGTTCATTCCGTGGGTGGAATGGCGGGATTAGTGGGAGCTTGGCTATTGAAACCGAGACATGGACGTTTTGGCTATAATAGTAAAAATGACACTCTTCAAGACGAAGAAACCCAAGATTTTACGCCCCACGATTTAGGGTTTGCCACGTTAGGATGTCTCATTCTATGGTTAGGATGGTTTGGGTTTAATGGTGGCTCTGTCGCATCATTAACCAGTATTCCTACTGTTATTGTAACAACGATGATTGCTGCTGCGTCAGGTGGTTTTATTGCCTTAATTTTTAGTCCTGCAATGGGTAGTAAAGTAAGTTTAAGTTCAATTATTAATGGGATTTTAGGGGGGTTAGTGGGAATTACCGCTTCATCAGCTTATGTTGACATAAAATCTGCTATTTTCATCGGTGGAGTGAGTGGCATTTTTGTATCGTTAGGTGAAGTCTTGTTAAAACAACTAAAAATTGATGACCCCGTCGGAGCAATTCCGGTTCATCTTTTTGGTGGTTTTTGGGGAACAATAGCAGTAGGTTTATTTAGTAATCCAAACTCCCAAGAATTTACGGCAGGATTAATACAAAATAGCCTAATTTCTCAAACGGTGTTTCAATTACTTGGGTGGGGTATTGTTATGTTTTTCACTGCATTTGCTAGTTTATTTTTTTGGTTATTGATTGGCTTTATTCTGCAATGGTGGGAACAGGTTACTTTCGGCACTAAGAATAAGAAAAAGTCATCTCATTCTTCCTCTTCTCGAAATGAACAAAGACCAAATTTAATAGTTTTGGTTCAGCAATTTTGGGTAAGGAGTAGAAAAGGAATTAGAGTTAAATTATCTGACGAATTAAACGGTAGTGACGGGGTTTTTAAAAACAGTTCACTTATCATAAATTCACTTGATGATCTCAATCTCTAAAAATATTATCAAATATCCCACGCTTGACTCTAAAGTTTACTTTTTGAAGTCTTTGGTAAAAAAACTATCATTAGGTTTACTAATTCTTTTCAATTGCAATATCTTCTGTTGTGAGATAAGAAAAATCTATGCTCATTAATTCAAGGAGTTTCAAAAGCATTTCTGTATCCATTTCCATCATTTCTGCTCCTTTCTGAAGACTAATTAAACGAGAAGCTAAAGCACTAATTACAAAAACAAACCGCTCTTTTTGCTCAATATTTTCAAATAATTGAACTTCAGAGTCGATTTCTTGAAAAGTTATTTTATTATTCATTTTTATATTTATGGTTAGTGCAGACGATATGTTCATTATAGATGATAATTCTTTAAACAAAGTTGATATTACTAACAATTATTCATTATTTTGCCTTTTCAAATATTGTTCAAATGCTGTTCTTTCAGTGGGTGGACAATTATCGATTTTACCAATAGACTCAATAACATCCTCTCTCCAATAACTGTCATCAAACCACTCTTTTAACTTATCTCTAGCAGATTCTATGTCCTTCGGAATTTCTTTGGTTTGGCAAAGATATATTACCCCCCTTTTAACTCTGTCATTTGCTCCTTCTTCTACTGCTTTCTTATAGAGTTGTTGATTTAATTTTTCTTGCTGTACTTGTTCTAATTTTTCTTGACATTGCAATGGAAAATTATTCCCTCTTTCTTCTTGAAGATTTTGCAGATTTTCAAGTTTTTTTTCTACAGTGAGAAAATCCATCTCTTCAACACAAATTTCTGGTATATTTGTAGGGGAAGGGAGAGGAGGATTGATTGTATTTGTATTTGTTGGTTTTGAGAAAATAAAGTATATACCTAATCCTAGAAAAATTCCAGTTGCTGCAATAGAAGCATATATAGTAGGAGTTCGAGGATTAGATTCAATATTTTTTAATTCTTCTAACTTTTTCTCAACCCATTTAAGGTTAAACACTTCTTTATAAATGGGATTTGCTACTTCTAGATAATCTTCTTTCCTGATAACTAACTGAGATTGAAGAAGAGCAATCTTTTCAGGATTATTATCAACTAAAACTCTAACCTGTAAAATATCCTTATAAATATTTAATCTCTCTTCTCTGTTGCCATCCTTTTCTAAAATAGCCTCTTGGGTTTGTGTTAAATGTTCTGAGGCTTCATTACTTTGCCAATTTTCAATAATGTATTCTTGTATAAGTTGTTCAATGAAATTTTTTTCTTTACCTTGTTCTAACCTATCTTTATAATTAACAACTAAACTGGAAATTATGTCCGTTAATTTTGGTTGATTTCCAGTCCATTGTGAAATTTCAGTAATTAAAAGTTGCCTTTGCTCCTCTTTAAACACTGGGCTTAATCTTTTTTCACTCTCTCGAGATGCTTGTTGTTGGCGTGCAATGTTTTTTTGTTGTTCTTGTTTAAGTTGACTGAATGTTAAAAATTCTCTTTCTTGTTCATGGAGATTTTTATCTCTACCCCATTTTATTGCTTCGTCTAACTGCTCGTCCGATAGAAGATTTTCTGGTTCTCTTCCTGAGTTTAACCAAGCTTCATAAGCTTCACTATAGGGAGGAATTTTATTGAGTTCATTTTCTGTCCATTGTGCATCAAAAATATTTTTGTATATCTTATTATAAACTTTTAACTTTCCGTCAGTTTGAACAACTAATCCTGTTAAGCGCAGTTGAATTTGTTGTCTACTGCCATCATATTTAATATCACCTTGTCCCAAAATCTCTCGATAGAGTTCTAAAAGTCTTTTCTTCGTTTTAAAAGAATTATTTAAAAGACGAGCTTTAATCGTTCTTAGATGTTGTGGATTATCATTAGATTCCCAATTGTTGATAATTTTTAACCTGATAAAATCATAAACATCAATCTCATTACGAGAGGGCTGATTTTGAAAATAATGGCGAGAAGAATGAATTAATTGACAAATTTTCTGAGTGAGAAAAGGTTGTCCTCCTGTCCAGTCTAGAATTGAATCCAATACTGTTTCTGGTTCATTAACTTGATCTTTTAATCCTTGTGCAAGCTGTAGTGTGTCTCCTCTTCTAAATCCCTCTAAAGTAATATCTTTACCTATATTAAAAGGACTTCGGGCATTATTCGGAATAAAATCAGCAGTGGTTGCTACCCCTAAGATACAAAAAGTTAAGCGATAATAATTTTGGTGAGTATTTCGTTTTTCATAACAGCTACGGATAAAACTAAAAAAAGGACCTGAAGAAAAATTTAAACTCAGTACACTATCAATCTCATCAAAACAAATAACAATCGATTGCTCAACTTCTTCTAATAGGATCTCTTCAATAAATTGAGTTAAAGTGAACAGAGGAGATGTATCTGAGCGTTCGTTCCACCAAGTTTGACGTTGAGTCTTGATAGATAAATCAAAAGCTGTAACTAATTTATAAAACAAGATTCGATACCAAGCCTCTTCAGATGAGTTATCTGTTTGATCAAGCAGGTTGATTGTCGCACATTGAATCCCTTCATCTTTGAGTCTATTTTGTGTGTGTACCCATAAGCTGGATTTACCCATTTGACGAGAATTCAACACATAACAAAATTGTCCGTTTTTTAAGCTCCTATAAAGCATATCATCAGCCTCTCGTTTAATGTAGCTTGGTGAGTCTAGGGGGACGCTACCACCAACATGATAAAAGTCATTCATAATCTACTTAAAAATGGAAATTAATAGGGGGTATTTTTGAGTTTAGTATTGAGAGTTATATTATAAGCTTATTTACTTATAAGCTTTTTCTACACCAATCGTTTACTCAAGTAATCAGCATATAATTTATAACGAGATTTAACGGCATTTTTATCAAAGGTTACTAACCCCAAACTATGAAGTTTCCAGTTTGTATTGGTTCCTAAATCAACTGGAGAAGAGGAAGTTACTACTTTTTTCATTGCTTCTGCTAACTCATGATTATTTTGTAAGTTTAATAAATGTCCTCTCAAATGATCTTGATAAATACCTTCTTCGGTGGTTGCTGTTTCTTCAAAATTTGTTAAAGAGATTTGTTTTTGTGTTAAAGCATAAATTGCTTTGTTGACTAAATAAGGATTACCACCCACAAGATTAATGATTATTTGTAAATCTTCACCCTTTAGGTTAGCGTCATATTTATATGCTAAATTTAATACTTGTTCTGGTGTAAAATCTTTCAACTCTATTTCTATCCCTACATTGAAAGGTGAATGATTCAGATCAGCAGGAACATAATTTTCTGTGGAATAACTTAAAATTAAGTGCAGTTTTTTCCAAGTTTCATTGATGACTCCCTTTTCATTCCAGACACGAAATAAACTCAAAAATTCATCAGCCGTTGCTTGATAGGGAAACAATTGATCAATATGTTCTAATACCAGAATTAAAGGTCTTTTTTGAGCAAGTAAAATATGATCTTCAACATAAGACGTACAACTATATAATCCTAATCCTCCTTCCCAATTTTGCTTAAATACATCTAATAAACCTAATTGTTTGGAAATGATTAAAGAAAACCAATTTAATAATTTATCTAAATCTTGAATAATTGTTTGACTGGCTTCTAAAAAGTTTAACTTAATAATTCTATATTGCTGGCCATCTATCTGACTGAGAATTTTATTCACTAATAGGGTTTTTCCCATTCCTTTTGATGATTTAATCCTCAATAAAGAACCGGGTTTACACGCCTCCTTACAACATATTTCCTCAAGAGGAGGACGATCTATATATTTAGAAAAATCCGTTTCTGAAATTTCTTGATTATTATCTGGTGTTTCAATAAACGTTGTTTCGGACTCATTCCAGTCAACTACTTCTTGATCGTCTAAACCTAATTTACCGCATATTTCATAAAAATTAAGATTGTCAACAGGCTTTCCATTCAAAAATTGACTTATGGTTGATCTGGCTAAGGATAAGTCTTCAGCCAGTATCTGTTGAGTCGGATAACCCATGCGCTTGACTGCTTGTTTAGCTTTGGGAATGCAGTCTTGTTTCAGTTTTAGCGATCGCCCCATAACCGTAAAATTTAACTAGATAGTTGCTAATAACATCATTGTATCTTGAACAAACCCCTGACCTTCTAACTCAATCATAACTCAATCATTTCCAACAAAATTAGTTATATCTCGTATATCTCGGTTATATCTCGTTAAAGTGCGACAAGACCTCAGACAGCCTCATCCTATCATTAAAATTAAGAAAAGCCTACTTGAATCTATCACCTTCCAAGTAAGCATCTCACAACTTAGATATTATTGAGGAAATCTTCATGAAAGAATTATCAACTCCCTCATCTTCTGATCATAACAACAATGACAACGCTTTCAAAGCCCTTACGGATGTCACTGAAAAACTTAGTCAGGGGAGAAATGATAATGTGGCGATTATTGCCATTATCGGACTTGTTTTCAGCTTTATGACAATGATTTGTATCGCTGGATTCGTTTACACTGATGGCAACCGCCAACCTAACCATATCCCCCAAGTTTCTACCACACAACCAGATTAAGTGACGCTCCATACACTCACATTCGTAGAGTGTAGGCTTCAAGCGGAAATTATCCTTCTTGAACTTCCTTCGTGGTACTCCTTCTTTCCCACTACGGCATTTTATAGTGAGGAACACGCCCAGCCCCACC
>JASJBX010000081.1 GCA_030066295.1 Crocosphaera sp. | reverse complement strand
GGGGACAGCCCCGCCTCTGGCCAACTGTTGCGAGAGCAGAGATGGTTAAGCGGTCTGGATGAGCCAGTAATCCCTATACGCAAGTCCGGGAGAATCCACTCACTTCAGGGAGTGGAGTATGTCAAAAAATAACATAGAATTAGCCATTGAAAACTTACAACAAGCGATTAACCTTAATGTTAAATATAAAGAGATGGCAAAAACAGATACAGATTTTGATAATATTCGGGAGGATGAAGGGTTTAGGGACATATCACCAAATGGGGGCTAAATCAACAACCAATCCTGGTAAAATATCTTCTCCTGATAATGTTTCTGGAGACTGCAAAATTTCAACTTCTTGATGGGGACGATAAATTTCAACTTGTTTTTGTTGACGATTAATTAACCATCCCAACTTAGCACCATTTTCTGTATATTCTTGCATTTTTTCTCTTGTTTTCTCCAGAGAATCATTGGGGGACATTAATTCCACCACAAAATCAGGACATAAAGGAGCAAATCTTTCTTTGTCCTCTTGGGTTAAACGATTCCACCGTTCTATTGTCACCCAAGACGCATCTGGGGACCGTTGCGCCCCATTAGGCAGTCTAAACCCACCAGAAGAGTCAAAGGACTTTCCTCGCCCATTTTGACGACTCCAAGCGCGTAATTGATAGGTTAACTCAGCATTGCGATCGCTGGTTTCGCTACCGGTGGGTGGCATAATGATTAAGTCCCCTCTAGCTGTACGTTCAAACCTTAAACCACGATTTTTCTGACAAAGTTCAAAAAATTGTTCGTCCGTTAGATCAATATTTAACTCTAGGATTGCAGGTAAACTAATAACATTCATTTTAATTATTCGCAGTAATGTAATTTATTTCAAAGGAACAAAATCGAAACCTGTCCGACTTTTTGACCCAGGAACAATAGTAATTAAAATAGAACCCCCATTACGATCGCCGGAGGGTAAAAATTTCACTTCGTTTGCAGCCCCTTGAACGGAAAAATTACCATTAGATAAAGCGTTTTGAATACTTTGGCGATCGCTGTTTCCCTCTTCCACAGCAGCCACAATAGCCATGGTTGCATCGTAAGCAGCCGCCGTCCGCCAGTTGACATCTCCTCCCCATAACTGTCTGGCTTGGGCGATAAAACCATTACCCCCTACCGCTTCAGGATGCCAGGGAACAGCCAACACCATCCTTTCTACGGTCTTTTGTCCTTCTTTGAGGGTTTCAAAGGTATAAAGGGCAGAACTTCCTAATAATAATAAACGATTTTGATTCGCTTGAGCAACACCAATGGCAGCTTTAATATTATTTACCGTTGGAATTAATAATAAACTATCGGCGCCTTGCTCGATCGCTTGAGAGACTTTATTTAAAGGGTTTAAACTTTTATCTGCTAAGTCGCAGTTAATTTCTATTACTTTACCCCCATCGGCAAAAATAGCTGAAGTAAATTCTTCTTTTAAGGATAAACTATATTCTGCACTGGAATCGAAACAGATAGCAACATTCGATTTTTTGGCCGTATTAATGAGGTAACGAGACAGTTGATCTGCTTGAAAACGAATACTAGGAACGGTACGAAAAACATAGTCTCCTAATGTGGATATTTTCTTGGCATCACTGGTGGGAGAAATCATCACTAATTGCCCATTTTGATACACTGGACCTGCGCCTAAAGTGGCATCACTGGAATTATGGCCAACCACCCCTAAAATACTCTTATCATTGACTAATTTCTGAGCCACTTCTGCGGCAATTTCGGGGTTATTATTATCATTGACAATAGCAATCTGGAGCAAGTTTCCCTTAATTCCTCCTGCTTGGTTAACCTTTTCTTGTACTTGGGCAACCCCTCTTAAAATTTCTTTAGCGATGTTTAAATTAGCCCCAATGGGAACGACGACAGCAATTTTTATGGGGTTATTCATCGCTGCCTTAGCATTGTTTAAATAGATGAGGGTTTCGGGATCATTCGCTTCTAGTTGTAAGGACGTTTTAAATTGGGCGATCGCTTCTGAATAGTTGCCTTCTTTAAAGGCAGTAATTCCTGCTTTTTTTTGTGGGGTACTGTCCGAAGAAATTAATAATTCATTCCCTGTACTTAGGGTTGATTGATTATTGGTGGTCGTTTGCGTCTTAGTTCCACTATTGTTAGTCGTGACATTTCCTTGATTTTTTTGTGTAAAATACCAATAACCCCCTCCTAAAATAGCAGCCGTTATGATTAAAGATAAGATGAGAATTGGGGTTTCGTTTTTTTGGGTCATGGAATCAAAAAAGTGATTACTGGCTAGTCAATTTAGATTATAGCAGTTGAACTCTAAATTTGCTTTACTTACTCATTTTTCTTATTATTTAGTATAATATAAAATATCAATTGTTACTCTAGTCGCCTAGATTTATCCTTGGAAAATAACATTAACTTAACATCAAACTCTCCCCTTTCCACCCTCTCTATAAAATTAGAGGAACTACGCAATAGTTTACGTCCTGGACAACAACAACTAGGGAGTTGGGAAGGGGGGAAAATGGCCATTTCTGCGGTGCCTGGGGCGGGTAAATCCCATAGTCTTGCGGTGGCTGCTGCTATGATGATAGCACGGTATCAACTTCATCCAAGAAACCAGTTAGTTATTGTAACTTATACTCGCTCTGCTGCTGCGGGAATTAAAGCCAAAATTAAGGAACGTCTTAAGGATTTAAAGATACCACAAACCGGATTTATGGTACAAACTTTACACGGTTTGGCCCTGAATATTGCTACTCGTCATCCTGAGTTATCTCAACTCAATTTAGACACATCAACGGTGATCATTCCTACCCCAAGTCATCGAGTGATTCGTAGTTCTGTTGAAAAGTGGATTACTCGTAATCCTCGCCGCTATCAACTATTATTAGAAGGGGTAGAATTTGATGGAGAAGAAACAGAAAGATTACGCCGTCAATCGGTATTAAGAACAGAAGTTTTACCTAAGCTTGCTCATACTATTATTCGGGAAGCAAAGAGTTCAGGATTAACCCCCGACAAGGTTTGGGAACTAAGTCATTATTCCCAGGAAGATTATAACATTTTTGCCATTGGTGCCGGTTTATACGAACAATATCAAATGGTCATGCGATCGCTGGAATTTATCGATTACGATGACATGATTTTAGGAGCTTTAAATGTTTTAAAGAATCCCAAAATAAGAGAAATATGGCAACAACAAATCTTTGCAGTTTTTGAAGATGAAGCACAAGATTCGAGTCCCTTACAAGAGCAACTTATTTCTGCTTTAGCTACCAATAAAACCGACTGTAACTTAATTCGAGTGGGTGACCCCAATCAAGCCATTAATTCTACCTTTACCCCTGCTGATCCTGTTTACTTTAATTGGTTTTGTGAGACGTGCAAAAATCAGAATAAGTTAGCCGAGATGACCCAAGCAGGGAGGAGTTCCTGGATTATTATCGAAGCAGCAAACTTTCTTCTAAAATGGGTCAATCAGCAGTGGGAAATTGAAAGAAAAAAGCAACGAAAAAAACAGTCTATTTCTGAGGTTAGAGAAGACAAAAAAGAAGTGATTCCCTTTCGTTTACAAACCATTGAAACTGTGAGTAAAAATGATCCGCAACCTAATGCTAACCCCGAACCCGTTGGAGAAGGATTAGAACTATATCGTCCTGATGATATTTATCATACCGTTGATTTAATTCGTCAACGAATCATTGAATTATTAAACAAAAATCCCGACCATAATGCAGCCATTTTAGTCAGAGAAAACCGTCAGGGTCGTTTCTTAGCTGAAAATCTGCAAGACTTACCCAAAAAACATAAAATTAGAGTCTATGAAGTGGGAGAATCGGAAAGATTTTCCCAGATTCCCAATGAAATTTTAACCCTTTTACAATTCATGGATCGCCCCCACTCTCCCGACTACTTAAAAAATGCCTTAGAAATATTAGAAAAGCGAGGTTTAATTCCCTCACAAGACCTCAATGCTTTATCGACTTATCCCGAGAATTTTCTTTATCCTACTCCCCTAATTTCTGAACCTAAAAAACAAGTTTTAGAGGCCCGCCGTTATTGTTGTAATCTTCTACAAGCCAAGATAGAATTACCGGATTATCAACTAATTCCCTTCTTAGGAATGACCTTGAAATATACTGGTGCAGAATTAGCGACTGTTCAAAAACTTTCGGAAAGAATTAGTCTAGAACTCATCGGCAAATTTTCCTTAAAAAGTGTTTTAAATGTTCTCAGAGAAATGATTAATTCAGAACAGTTTGAAGGGATAGAAGAAGACAGCGAAGAAAGGTATACAAGAGCCAACCAAGTTACCATTATTACCATGCACAAATCCAAAGGACTAGACTGGGATTATGTCTTTCTTCCTTTTCTCCATGAAGACGTTTTACCCGGTAGTCCTTGGGTTCCTACTTCTGCACAATTTTTAGGCAAGTTTACTTTAGCAGAAGTCTCTCGCGCCCAAATTCGTGCCGCAGTTCATCATCAATATATTAACTCAGAAAATACCCTAAAAATTCCTAATCCAGACGATGCTTGGGAAGAAGCGCAACAACTCAAAAAAGCAGAAGAATATCGCTTACTTTACGTAGCCATGACTCGCGCCAAACGTCTTTTATGGATGTCAGCAGCCAAAGAAGGTCCCTTTCGTTGGAGTATTTTTAAAGCAGATGGAACCATTAATTTACAAGGGAAAACCCCCTGTCCGATTTTCCCTATTTTAATGGCTCAATTTCCCAATTCTGTCATGGAATATTTATTTTAACGGTCAACTTTTGAGTAAAAAATTGACTAAAATATCTATAATAACTCAAGAAAAAATATGTTACTCCTACAATTTAGCACCTCTCATTACTGTCGCAAAGCCAGACTGGCCTTAGGATACAAAAAAATCCCCTATCAAGTGGAAAACTTAACCCCCGGACTACATATTTTCAAGCTAAAACCCCTTACCGGAGTAACCACTGTCCCCGTTTTACTCCCTCAAAAAACAGGAGAACCCGAAGCGATAGGAGACTCCACTGCTATTTTTAACTACCTGGAAACCTATCAAAACGATCCTCCCCTGATGTTATCTGATCCCGCTCAACAAACCCAGGCATTATTATTAGAAGACTGGCTAGACGAAAGTATTGGTACAGCCACCCGTTTTGTCTATTATCATTATCGTGCAGGGGAAGGAAAATCCATTGATCCCTCCTTATCGAGTCAACTGGTGATCAATATTGTCCGTCGTCAGTACGGTATTACCCCCGCCACCGTAGACTTAGCCCAAAAACGCCTCGAAACCGCCATGACTGTGTTATCCTGTTGGAAGACCCAACCCTACCTAGTGGGCGATCGCTTAAGTATGGCCGACATTGCAGCCACCGCCTTACTCAGTCCCCTAGCATTAATCCCCCACTATCGTCAAGTCTATCCTTGGTTATTTGAGAAAATTGTTACCATTCATAATATCTGTGGGGAAACCCTGCCCCCAGGACTGTTGGTATAAGAGTATAATTATGGTCTATCCCTCACTTTATCGGGTCATCCCCCTTAGTTTAGCCCTACCCATGATGTTTTTAGAGGTAGGGGTCACTTTACCCCCACCAGAGGACATTCCTGAAGAAGTGTTGCGAATGGAAATTATTACCGAAGGGCGATCGCCGGTGGATGGAGAACCCCTAACCGCAGCAGAATACGCCCAACTTCAAGAAAAATTAGCACAAAGTCCCTACCCTCCCGAAATTGACTCAAAATTGCAGAATCTTATCTTTTTATTAAAAATTCGCAAAATGTTGAAAACCTTTGTCCCTTTACCCATCATCCCTTGATCTTGATCACAGTTGTTTTTGATAGATTTCACGGCATACAATAGGAAAAAGAACTATAACAATTTTATAGAAAAAAAATAATTGATTTAGTTTTTGTAGGAGAATTATTATGAAAATTTCAATTAATTTAGGAGTTGTCTTACAAGTTAGTCTGGTATTTGCTATTGCCTTTATTTTACTAGGAGATAAAATCTTACCAAAATCGGTGGGAAAGGTGAGTACCAACACCAGAGATACTATTTATAAAACCGTTACTCAATTTATTGCTGAGGAAAAAGAAGAGTATAGAAGTTTAAAAGGAGACAAAGAAAAAGGAACCATTAAAGTTAAATTTCAAAAAAGTGATGAATTTTTTGATCGCGCGGTAGACGCAGCCGAAAAACAAACCAATGCCACCAATTAATTAAATAGTCAACTTAAACAGCAAAATTTTTTCCTTTGGGGTTGTTAGTTTAAGCTTATTTTGGGGAATCATAGAGGAGAGGGATAAGCAACCTATCACCGTTAGGAGTGAAGATCAATCACCTCAAAAACCATTGACTTAACGCTTAAAAGGGAGTTTACTGTGTCAACTCATAAAATACTCGTCATTGATGATAGTAAAGTGATCCGGATGCGGGTTAAAGATATGTTGCCAGAAGGCAACTTTAAAGTTCTCGAAGCCAAAGATGGTGTTGAAGGATACAATCTCATTCGTAGCGAAAAACCTAACCTAATCATGTTAGATTTCCTTCTCCCCAAAATGAGTGGTTGGGATGTGTATCAGGAAGTACAAAAAGAGTATGACCTCAAAAAAATTCCTTTGGTTTTGATGTCAGGACGAAAAGAAGAGGTTGTCGAAAAAATTACTGAACCTTTTGAGTATTTTTCCTTTATTGAAAAACCCTTTGAAAAAAAGCAGCTACTCGAGGCCATCAAAGATGCCATGGCCAAAGCAAGAAAACATCCTAAACCCAAAGAAGGCAAAGTATCGACCCCTCAACCAACGGACAACTTAAACGATACCTCCGCTATGGCCCAAGAACTTGTTTCTTTGCGAGAACAAGTCAATACGATGCAAGGAGAAATTGATCTACTCAAGAAACAACTCAGACAAGTGTTAGGTTTCCTCAGACAAAAAGCATAACAGAGTTGATCCGGGGGACTTCGCGATGTTGTTCTTTTTAAGATGTTGCGTTCTGTATAGCTTTGCCTAGGTTTCATGAAGCAGTGTAGGCAGAGCTTGTCATTGTGAAGTAAAGTATGTTATTAAGACTCAAGCAGATTACAAAACTTAATTAATTTTCCCTGATATTTAGGATAACTAAGCAATGACCCAGACAAAACGCGCCCTGATCACTGGTATTACTGGACAAGATGGTTCTTATCTCAGCGAGTTGTTACTAGAAAAAGGTTATGAAGTTCATGGTATTATCCGCCGAACCTCAACCTTCAATACCGATCGCATCGATCATATGTATGTCGATCCTCACCAAACCGAGGCCAAGTTATTTCTCCACTACGGAGACTTAACAGACGGAACCACCCTGCGACGCATCTTAGAAGAAGTCAAACCCTTTGAGATTTATAACTTAGGGGCCCAGTCCCATGTTCGAGTGAGTTTTGACTCCCCAGAATATACCGTCGATGCGGTGGGGATGGGAACCCTCCGTCTGCTAGAAGCCATCCGAGACTATCAACAACGCACTGGCATTGAAGTTCGCTTCTATCAAGCCGGTTCCTCAGAAATGTTCGGTAAAGTTCAAGATATCCCCCAAAAGGAAACCACACCCTTCTATCCCCGTAGTCCCTACGCTTGCGCCAAGGTGTACGCCCATTGGCAAACCCTCAATTATCGCGAGTCTTACGATTTATTTGCCTGTAACGGCATTTTATTTAACCACGAATCCCCTCGTCGCGGTGAAACCTTCGTCACTCGGAAAATTACGAGAGCGATCGCCCGCATCGTGGCTGGAACCCAGAAAAAGCTCTATTTAGGTAACCTCGACTCAAAACGGGACTGGGGCTATGCTAAAGACTACGTTAAAGCCATGTGGTTAATGCTCCAACAAAATCAAGCTGATGATTATGTGGTGGCCACTGGGGAAACCCACTCGGTACGGGAGTTTTTGCAGATTGCCTTCAAATACGTTAACTTGAACTGGGAAGATTATGTGGACTTCGATAAGCGTTATTTACGGCCTGCGGAAGTGGATTTATTAATCGGTGATCCCACCAAAGCCAAAACGAAACTGGGATGGGAACCCTCTGTTACCTTTGAACAGTTAGTGCATCTGATGGTAGAAGCAGACCTGGCGGTTTTAGGACTTTCTTCTCCAAACGAAACATCTAATGACAAAGTGTTACTCTTCAAGGATAATGCTTATGTGCGTCAACCCATGAGCGTCATGGTGGATTAATTGGGGCAATCAGTTGTTTTTTAATTGGGGCTTAAGTTAACGTTGAGCCACTAATTATGAGCAACTGTTCACCGACTTCAGGGATCAAGGGAGTATCAACACAATGCTAGATTTAACGAACAAAAGGATTTTGGTAACCGGTGGGGCCGGGTTTCTCGGCAAGCAAGTGGTTAATGAGTTGGTGGCCGCCGGCGCACAACCAGAAAAAATTAGCGTTCCTCGATCTCGTGACTGTGATCTGCGGAAACTCGATCATTGTCAACGGGCAGTTGAACAACAAGATGTTGTGGTTCATTTAGCTGCCCATGTGGGAGGGATTGGCTTAAATCAGGAAAAACCAGCAGAGTTGTTCTACGACAACCTGATGATGGGCGCGCAACTCATTCATGCTGCCTATGAAGCAGGGGTTGACAAGTTTAGTTGTGTGGGAACAATCTGCGCTTATCCTAAATTTACCCCTGTTCCTTTTAAGGAGGATGATCTCTGGAATGGCTACCCCGAAGAAACCAATGCTCCCTATGGTATCGCTAAAAAGGCTTTATTAGTGCAATTGGAATCCTATCGTCAACAATATGGATTTAATGGCATTTATTTACTGCCCGTTAATTTATACGGACCTGAGGATAATTTTAATCCTAATAGTTCTCATGTGATCCCTGCTTTAATTCGTAAAGTGTATGAAGCCCAAAAAGAAGGAAAAAAAGAGCTTTTTGTCTGGGGTGATGGTTCTCCCACGAGAGAGTTTTTATACTCTACTGATGCAGCCCGGGGCATTGTTATGGCCACTCAGTTATACAATGAACCTGAGCCGGTGAACTTAGGCACAAATTATGAGGTTCCTATTAAATATTTAGCTGAATTAATTTGTGAATTAATGGAGTTTGATGGAAAACTTGTCTGGCAAACAGATAAGCCCAATGGTCAACCCCGTCGTTGTTTAGATACACAACGGGCAAAGGAAAAGTTTGGTTTTGTGGCTCAAATGGATTTTAAACAAGGGTTAAGAAATACCATTGATTGGTATCGTAATCATGCAGATTGAGACTTTCCCGATTGGTAATCGAGAGATTATTACTTGAAAAAGTCCAGTCAACCTAAAATTCTTCATTCTGAGGATGTTAAATTGTTATGCTTAACCCAATTCGAGAAAGAAAACTACGGTATTTATTTCAGATTTTAGATCGGAATCATGATGGGGTACTCAGTCGCCAAGATTTTGAGCAACTTATCGGTGAAATTACTAAGATGAGAGCATGGAAATGGGGAACGTCTCAATACGAAGAACTTCATTTTTTTTGGATGGGGTTTTGTAATCGTTTAGAAGTTTGGGCCGATCAAAATGGTGATGGAAAGATTACAGAAGCTGAATGGTTATGGTATTTAGAACAAATGCTAGATCGTTTTGAAGCTTCCTACATTCAAAAAGCCTTTACTAATATTACCTTAAAGGTCATGGATTTTTCCCAAGATAATCAGGTGAGTATAGATGAATTCACAAAATTTCATCAAATCTATGAAACCGACATAGAAGAAGTGCATCAAACTTTTTTACACTTAGACTTAAATAAAGATGGATATTTGACGAAGGATGAATTAACAACTTTACTGAATGAATTTTTGTATAGTGAAAATCCCCAGTCTCCCGGTAATTGGTTTTGGGGAAATCCAGACATTCCTGTTAACAATTGATTGAGTTGATCGAGACGCAAAATAGCGATCGCCTTCTATTCATCACAAAGATTATCAAAGGCGATCGCCAGCCTAAATTATGTTAATTAATGTGAAAAAGGATTTACACCAGACCAAAATTGTTGTACTGGTCTAAGGCGGTATGAATTGATTCCCCTGAAGGTAAACCTGTGTCATTTTCAGGAGAACCTGACCAGTCTAGGGATTTAGATTGAACCCCATAAATGTTGGCCCCTAACACTAAATTACCATCTCCTAGTCCATCATTATTTTCATCCATAGTATGAGATTGTAGCCAATCAATGCCATCTTGAATGTCGTCAATGGGAGAAGGAGTTCCAGCAAGATTATTCAACCATGAAGCAATTAAAGAACGACCTAAAATATAACGTGCATCTTGTTTACTGATTTTTCTGGATGCGTCGACGAGTTCTAAAGCTTCTTCATGACTATAGAATAGGGTACGTTCATTATTATTGGTAAGACCATCATGGTTAAAATCACCAATCAACAGTCCTTTACTGCTTTCTCCAGTCACCGGGTCAACACTAGAATACAATAAGTCTTGCAATGGAAAATCCTCTTTTCCTGCACCTCCTTTTGCATCATTGGTTAAATCACCATCCCAAAGTTCTGTATGATTGGACCAAAAACCAGGAGTTCTTGCTGATAAGGAATCACCACCAGGTTCATCAATAATGGGTGGTTGATCACTTACCCCCTCAATGGTAATAGTAAGAGGTGCAGATGCGGTTAAATCTCCATCACTATTGGTGTATCGGAACACTTCACTTAAGCTTTCTCCATCGTCTAACCCATCTACATCAGGATTATTATTATCCAGGGTATAACTGTAACTTCCATCTGCATTTAAGAGTAAAGAACCATATTCTCCTTGTATTTCGGTTCCGACTGAAGCAGTATCACCATTAACAGAAACGACGGATAAAATGTCCCCATCCACATCCACATCATTTTCCAGGACATTTCCCATCACTGGATTATTGGGACTATCTTCAACAATGAAGTTAACATCAGCATTAGCTACTGGTGCATCATTCGTCCCTTCAATGGTAATAGTAAGAGGTGCAGACGCGGTTAAATCTCCATCACTATTGGTGTATTTAAAGACTTCGGTTAAGCTTTCTCCATCGTCTAACCCATCCACATCAGGATTATTATTATCAAGGGTATAACTGTAACTTCCATCTGCATTTAAGAGTAAAGAACCATATTCTCCTTGTATTTCGGTTCCGACTAAGGTAGTTTCACCGTTAACAGAAACTACAAATAAGTTGCTCGTGTCAGAATCATTGAAGAGAACATTTCCTGTAATGGGATTGGGTTGACTGTCTTCTTTTACAGTGTTTTCATCTGGTGCAATTTCCAAAATACGGGTTAATTTACTACTGCCTTCTCTGTCATCACCAACACTGGTTAAACGAACCCCAAATTCTTCCCCAATAAAATCTTCTAAACTCAATTCTTGATCAACATGGGAAATAATAAAACTGGTTGAACTAATATCATCAAATCCTATGCCAGATGTACCAATTTCCACACCATAATCATAATATGCAGGTCTAATAACCGCATTTCCTACCCTATCGACTTCATCAGAAGTTCCTATTTCTCCTGAATTTGTATTAGTAACATCTTCACCAGTAACAGTTAATCCATCAATCAGTGATTCATCAGCAATATTGAAAAATATTCCCCGAATATCTGCCAGTATTCCATCTTCAACGTCCACTATTAATTTGACTTCACCATTGGCTAATTCTTCTAAAGTAATCAGCACTTTTGCATCCGATCCTGTGAATTGATCGAGTTGAAAACTTATCATGATTTTAAACCTTTAATTCTTAAAAAAATAAAGCTTGTTAATTACATATAGCAATCAGTTATCAGTTGTGAGAATTAAGTCTGATTACTCAGAGAATAGGGAAGAGGGAACAGATAACAGATAATAATCAAAATATCTCATCAATTATTCCTGATTGCTATACTTCCTTAAATTGTATTTAAAATCATTCAAAAAGATAATTGAGAATATGCTGATTTTTTACAAAAAGTTATCAGTATAAACTACATTTTTATTCAAGATTTTACTGTTTCTTGAAAAAAATAAAGGTATAAATACAGATAATAGTTATCTTTACTGAATAAAATTTCATCAACCGTAATAATTAACTTTATTGCAGACAAAACAATAATTGTCAATGATTAAGCTTGTTGCTGAGGTTAAGAATTTGTTAGAATGCGGGACATATTGTAAAATTAAGTTAAGAAAATCAAAATAAATCTATTTTTTGTGTTATGGAACAAACATCTTTAAACCTGGTAGCGATCGCCGTTTTTGCCATGACGCTATCAGCGTTACTCAGTCCTGTCTTAAATATATCCCCATTTATCCCTGCAGGCACCACATTTGCCATTTTAGGACTAGCAACCCTTGATAGTTTCAGTTGGGGAGGAAAGGGGTTAACCTTATTTTTGGACGTATTTACCTCTTCTCAGCAGCGTCAAAGAATTATTCATCATGAAGCAGGGCATTTTTTAGCAGCTTATTGTTTAGGGATTCCTGTCACTGGTTATACCTTAACTGCTTGGGAAACCTTCAGGAAAGGAGAAAAAGCAGGAATAGGGGGGGTACAATTGGATTTTAGTCTGTTATCTGATGAAGAAAAAATAAGCAAAAATCCCTTAATTATCGAGCGAACTTTTACCGTATTAATGGCAGGGATAGCAGCAGAAAGAATCATGTATGAAAATGTTGAAGGAGGAGAAGAAGATAAACAAAATTTACGAGAAATTATACGACTTTTAGGACTGCGGGCTGATATTTATCAACAAAAAGAAAGTTGGGCATTGTTACAAGCCAAAAATTTACTGCTTCGTCACCAAACTGCCTACGAAGGGTTAGTTAAGTTGATGGAGAAACGAGCATCAGTGGAAGATTGCCAACAATTAATTCAAGAGAAAATGAGTTAAACGGTTAACCTCTTGCCCATTCCCTCAGACACAATAAACTAGATAAAGAGTTATTGTATGAATGTGAATGGTTAAACAAGTTGCATCACCCGAAGTATCCGAACAACAACCCATCAAACTACCGCGCACCAGCGAATCTGATCACCTCAAGCGTATCCGTCACACCACCTCCCATGTGATGGCCATGGCCGTGCAGAAATTGTTCCCGAAAGCACAGGTTACCATCGGCCCTTGGACAGAAACCGGCTTTTACTACGACTTCGATGTTCCCGAACCCTTCACGGACAAAGACTTAAAAGCGATTAAAAAAGAGATGATTAAAATCATCAAAAAGAAGTATCCGGTCGTCCGTGAAGAGGTTTCCCCCGAAGAAGCCAAAAAACGCATTACTGAGCTTCAGGAACCCTATAAACTGGAAATCCTGGAAGGTTTAGAACCCCCCATCACCCTCTATCATTTGGGGGATCAATGGTGGGATCTTTGCGCCGGTCCCCACGTGGAAACTACGGGAGACTTGCACCCCAAAGCGTTTGACATCGAATCGGTGGCCGGTGCCTACTGGCGAGGAGATGAAACTAAAGCGCAACTGCAACGTATCTATGGGACTGCCTGGGAAACCCCGGAACAGTTAGCTGAGTATAAACGACGCAAGGAAGAAGCCTTAAAGCGCGATCATCGGCGTTTAGGGAAAGAGTTGGGGTTATTTATCTTTTCAGACCCCGTAGGCCCTGGTTTGCCCCTATGGACTCCCAAAGGAACCATTATCCGGTCCACCTTAGAAGACTTTTTGAAGCAAGAACAACTGAAACGGGGTTATCTTCCTGTGGTGACTCCTCATATTGGACGGGTGGACTTGTTTAAAATTTCTGGTCACTGGCAAAATTATAAGGAAGATATGTTTCCCATGATGGCGGAAACTGAGGAAGCAAAAACTTCAGAAATGGGGTTTGTTCTTAAACCGATGAACTGTCCTTTTCATATCCAAATTTATAAAAGTGAGTTACGATCTTATCGTGATTTACCGATGAGATTAGCAGAATTTGGCACGGTTTATCGCTATGAACAATCAGGAGAATTAGGAGGTTTAACCCGTGTTCGTGGGTTTACGGTGGATGATTCCCATTTGTTTGTCACTCCCGATCAATTAGACGATGAATTTATCAATGTTGTGGATTTAATTCTCTCGGTGTTTAGAAGTTTACAACTGAAGAATTTTAAAGCAAGATTGAGTTTTCGAGATCCTAATTCTGATAAATATATTGGTTCAAGTGAAGCGTGGAATAAGGCAGAAAATGCCATCCGTCGCGCCGTTCAAACCTTGGAGATGGACTATTTTGAAGCAGAAGGAGAAGCAGCATTTTATGGTCCAAAATTAGACTTTATTTTCCGAGATGCCTTAGAAAGAGAATGGCAACTGGGAACGGTGCAAGTTGACTATAACCTCCCCGAAAGATTCCAATTAGAATATGTGGGAGAAGAGGGTAACCGTGAACGGCCTGTGATGATTCACCGCGCACCTTTTGGCTCATTAGAGCGTTTAATTGGCATTTTAATCGAAGAGTATGCCGGTGATTTTCCTTTGTGGTTAGCACCCATTCAAGTGCGTCTTTTACCTGTGAGTGATGTCCAGTTAGACTATGTTAAAGATGTGGCTAATAAAATGCTTTCTTTAGGCATTCGTGCCGAAGCGGATACATCAGGAGAAAGACTGGGTAAAATGATTCGTAACGGGGAGAAACAAAAGATTCCTGTTATGGCCATTGTTGGGGCAAAAGAAATCGAAGAAAATGCCTTGAGTATTCGCACTCGTGCATCAGGTGAGTTAGGAACAATGGCTATTGATGAAGTGATAGAAAAGTTAAGTGATGCTATCACGAATCATAGCAATTTTTAACGGTTTGTGGTGGGCATTGCCCACCCTACAATCTTATTCAAAAGCTACAGCTACAATTAAAAAAGAAAATTATGTCTAACAATAAGCCTCAAAATCAGCTTTCTTTTGTCAGAGAAACTTTAGAGATCATTAAACAATATAATACTGAATCAGTTTTACAAGCTTTACAAAAAAGATACAAAACATCATCACGGAATAATATTCCTCT
>JASJBX010000080.1 GCA_030066295.1 Crocosphaera sp. | reverse complement strand
ATAGCTTCTGTTTGGGGACTAATAATTAATTTTAATGTTTTCAGTCCCACTGATTCTATGTTATCTAATTCATTGAGATAATATCGTTTAACTCTCTCTGAATTTAATATTTCTTGATAACGGGAGGTGTTACTGGTTTCTACTTTACGATTAGGATAAATGACAACTCCTTGCCAATTATTGCTTAATTGGGTTTGATGTAAATACAGGAATATTTCACTAAAAAATCGTGAATAGAATGACTCATCTTTTTGGAATTGGACTTCCACAAAATAGATGAGTTTATCGGCAGTATCAGGGAGAAATACTCCATCGATACGAAAAGCTAATTGTTTGATTTCTACGGAAGAAAATTCATACTCATGGACGGTAGTTTCAGGAAGGTTGAGTAAGTCAAAAAAGCAACGGGGAAAGGTTTGAAAGAGTTGATAAAAGATGCTGTCTGTTTTCACGCTATATTTAGGTTAAATTATAATTCTATTGTTAAACATCGTCATTGCGAATGTAGCGATAGCGAAATGAAGCAATCTTTTAGGGGGTTTTAAGATTGCTTCGGGGGTTTTTCAATGAGAATCAAAGGTTAATGTCTATTTTCCCCTCGCAATGACGATAAGTATCCAAGTCAAGAAAATACCTTGAACTCCTAAAAAAGAACGCAAAATTAGGTCTTGACAAACGCCTGAAAGTCTTATAAGCTAAAGGTCACAAGTGTTTGCGAGAGAGACAATAGCGTCTAGAATCACACTCCCCCCAAAACCCACTGCACGATCCCACCTCGGTAGTTGTCCCACAGGTGTTGTGTCTTGTAACTCAAAGGTCAAGTCTGAGTAACTTACGTAGCTGCCTCCTTTTCTCCAGCCGACACGCTCGCAAAACAACTCCCAGATTTTTTCGTTATGGTCTCTTGTACCTCCAAGTTCATCCACATAGATTTTTTTCTGGACACCGAAGCCAAACTTACCCTTACTATATTTAACCCAAAGTTGATCGATGGTGCATAAGTCATCACAAGGAAAAGTGTCAAAGTCTTCGGGGTCAAACCATTGGCCATATTCTTTACCCACAGTTTCTATCATCAAGCGATAGGTTTCATCGTCAGCGTCTTTGAATTGTTGATTTTTGAGCAGTTGTTCTAGCTTTTGGTAACGAGCATCTTGTACAGTAGAAGAAAGGGACTCTAATTCTGCTTTTACATCCGGGTCTAGTTGACGAGAGGTTTCTTTAAGACATTCATAAGCTAAGGAGACTGCTTGAGAGTTATTAAGATTAATAAGACGACGAATAAAAGCACTAGGGTTTCTCAATTGTGCCACATAAAGAATAATAATTGCTTTCCACCATTGATCTTGCCAATATTGTAATAGTAAATCTTCTTGTTGAGTGCGTTTAATTTCTGCTGCTGCTAAATATTCCTGAAAGCTTTTATGGGCAAATTCATATTGATCATCCACTTTAACTAATAACTCACTCACCTCTTCAATTTTCTTAAGAAACTGTTTATTTTCAATAGATTCATCTATTAATGTAAGATACTCTGTTAATTTTTCTTGTAAATAGTCTGGCTCAATTTTAGTTAAATTTTTTTGAACCATAAATAAAGCCAACTGTTGCAAAATTTGCTGACTTTCATTGGGTTCTAAAAGCATATCAATTTGTCGAGAAAGGGGTCGTTCTCCTAATTGTAAGCGAACAATAGATTTATATAAATCTGCCCGTCTTTGAGGTAATTTACCATCAGGAGAAGAGGAATGTAAGTTAACAATCATATTTAACAAAAGAGGATTTTTAGCAAAATCACTCAGGGAGTTTGTTTCTCCTTCTTTGGGTTTAATTTGTTGCACTAAACTAGAAGCTTTTCTATCCGCTTCTGCTTTAACAATAGGTTGATCGGGTTCTGCACTTAAATGACGTTCTCTGCTTAAATACCACCGTTGTAAAAAGCGTTCTTGTTGTTCTAAGGTAAAAGGTTTTACAAATAAGTTAGTATTGGGTCTATTTTCTGATTGATACTGACGATAAGCAGCAGGACGAGAGGTTAAAATAAAGAAGGTTTGAGGATAATTTTTAAGACAGTTTCCTATCCATTCACTGATAGGTTGTTGCCATTGTTCTTTGACTTCATCAAATCCATCAAACATGATTAACATATTCCCTTTATTAAGATGATTAACTGCCCAGTTTGGCGGTAATTTAAGGTTTTTGCCTTGAGGAAGGTTAGAAAGATGATACTTTTCGATTAAAGTGGGTAAGTCAAGTTCCTTATTTGTCGCAATAAGTTCTTGCCATGTTCTTAAATAAAGCAAAACGGGTAATAATTTAGGAGCATTATAAGCCTTTTTTTGATGAAGTTTGTGAGTATAAATGTAAGTAACATGACGCAGTAAGGTGGTTTTTCCATACCCTCCCCAAGCTTGAATAATTAAGGAACGATACGAACTATTTTTAGATGATTGTTTAAGAATATGCCAAATACTTAACCCTTCTTTCGATAGCATTTGTTTTGTCAGTTGCTTCTCCCAAGAATACCCAGGTAATAAAGGTAAATTTTGTCCGTCTGGGTTGCGTAAAAAGTTACCACTTAATTCCAGAGATACAAAAACATCTCTTAACTGAGGACGAAAAATGTTGTTAAGTCCGGCAGTTTTATATTGAACACATTCGTTACCTTGACATTTTAAATAGTTATCATCCGTGGCTGCTAATTGCCACTTTATTGCTTCAGACAAACTATCCTGAATTCGTTTAAATGTATCAGCCCCTTTTTTACCTTCTTCGCTATAAATTTCCGTTAATCTATCCAAAAAAGCTTGAGAATAAGCAGCCCAGATTGTTGTGGCGATGGTAGGAAAAATAGTAACAGTTGCTTGTATCCATTGAGCATCTTTAATAAACGATCCTAACGCAAAAATAGACCCCCCAAAAGGTGCATATCTAACAAGTAATTTTATTCCCTCTTGAATGGGTTTTGATGATGTTTCGTTAGTCATAAAAGTAACTAAAATTATCCTATTTAAAGGGTAAAACAGTTATAAGATAGGATATGAAATTTCTTCAAGAATTCTTAACCTACTCTGCCCCCTGCCTCCTGCCTCCTGCCTTCTGCCCCCTGCCCCCTGCCATCCCAGACAAATGTTAGGATTTTTTATGTTATAAGCGAGAAAACATAACTAAAATAGAAGATATAGATAGATATTAAGTAAGTGAGACGGTTTGCCCTGTGGTTTCTTCAATAGAAAAAATAACTTCACCCTTAGCAGAAACTCCTCAACGCCAGACAGGGGCTTATGCCTTAATCGATAGCCTGGTACGTCACGGCGTTAAACACATTTTCGGCTATCCAGGAGGAGCCATTCTCCCCATTTATGATGAATTATACCGTGCCGAAGCCAGGGGAGACATTCAACATTTCTTAGTGCGCCACGAACAAGGTGCGTCCCATGCGGCCGATGGTTACGCCCGCGCCACCGGTAAAGTGGGAGTCTGTTTCGGAACCTCTGGACCGGGGGCAACCAACTTGGTGACAGGGATCGCAACGGCACACCTTGATTCTATTCCCATGGTAGTAGTAACGGGACAGGTGGGACGGGCGGCCATTGGTAGCGATGCCTTCCAAGAAACGGATATTTTTGGCATTACCCTACCCATTGTTAAACATTCCTATGTGGTGCGTCACGCTGCAGATATGGCCAGCATTGTGGCGGAAGCCTTTCATATCGCCAGTACCGGACGACCGGGGCCTGTATTGATCGATGTGCCTAAAGATGTGGGCCTGGAAGAATGTGACTATATTCCCGTTGAACCGGGCCAGGTTAAGTTACCGGGATACCGTCCCACAGTAAAAGGCAACCCCCGTCAAATTAATGCCGCCTTATCCTTGATGGAAGCGTCGGAACGTCCTTTATTATATGTTGGGGGTGGGGCGATCGCAGCCAATGCTCACGCCCAAGTACAAGAATTAGCGGAACGTTTTCAAATCCCTGTAACAACGACTTTAATGGGAATCGGTTCCTTTGATGAACATCACCCGTTATCCGTAGGAATGTTAGGGATGCACGGCACTGCATACGCTAACTTTGCCGTCAGTGAATGTGATTTATTGATCGCGGTAGGATCACGTTTTGACGATCGCGTAACCGGTAAGTTAGATGAGTTTGCCTCCCGTGCGCGGGTTATACATATTGATATTGATCCGGCGGAAGTGGGTAAAAACAGAATGCCTGAAGTTCCCATTGTGGGTGATGTGCGTCAGGTGTTAGAACAATTATTACAGCGATCGCGGGAAATTGATGTTCCTTTGGATGCGGAGAAAACCCAACCTTGGTTAAATCGGATTAACCGTTGGCGACAACAATATCCCCTCATTGCACCCCATTATGACCATCGCATCTCGCCCCAAGAGGTGATCGTGGAAGTGGGTCGTCAAGCCCCTCATGCCTACTATACGACGGACGTGGGACAGCATCAAATGTGGGCCGCTCAATTTTTGAATAATGGGCCTCGTCGTTGGATTTCTAGCGCAGGGTTAGGTACGATGGGTTACGGAATGCCGGCAGCGATGGGGGTTAAAGTCGCTTTACCGGAAGAAGAGGTTATCTGTATTAGCGGTGATGCCAGTTTCCAGATGAACCTTCAGGAGTTGGCAACCTTATCCCAGTACAATATTGCTGCGAAAACGGTCATCATTAATAATGGTTGGCAGGGAATGGTGCGTCAATGGCAGCAAACCTTTTTCGGTGAGCGGTATTCGTCCTCTAATATGCAGTCAGGAATGCCTGATTTTGAACTGTTGGCTAAAGCCTTCGGAGTCAAAGGAATCACGGTGAGAGAGCATTCTCAGTTGGCTGGTGCCGTTGCTGAAATGTTAGCCCATGAGGGTCCTGTATTGATGGATGTTCACGTCAAACGGGATGAAAATTGTTATCCTATGGTTGCACCAGGAAAGAGTAATGCTCAAATGTTAGGACTTCCTGAGTTAAAAGCTAACCAGTTAATGACTGAATTAACCCGTTGTAGTTATTGTGGTACGGATAACCCAGTAACCAATAAGTTTTGCCCCGAATGTGGGACTAAAATTTAACTGGATGGGGAAACAGATCAGACTTTTGATGTTATCTGTTTCCCCTCATTTTTTTAACTCATTTTACCCATTCTGCGATCGCGTTAGCCCATTTTTGATAACCGTCAGGGGTTAAGTGAACCCCGTCATCAGTATAAGTCATTTTTAATTGGTTAGACTCATCAACAAAATAAGAATAAATATCGAGATATTTATAATTAAATTCAGTGGCTAATATTTGTAATTTTTGATTAACTTCCATAATGTCTTGATTATCTATTTTGATGGGATAATCTCGGTTATTGATGGGTAGAAGACTTTGAAGATAAATAGTAGATTGAGGGGTTTCGTTTTGTAATGTGGTAAGAATTTCTTTATAGTTAGAAATAATTTCATCAACGGTTCTGTTTTCGTTCCATAAATCATTAATACCAATCATAATAAATATTTTTTGTGGTTGTGCGTTAATAATGTCATCCATGCGATTCAAAACTCCTGCTGTTGTATCACCACTAATTCCCCTATTTTTAAGATTCGTTTGATTTAATAACTGTTTCCAGTTTCCTTGATCAGTTAAACTATCTCCAACTAAAAATATATCTTGGTTAGTTCCAGGGTTTTGATGAAATGCTTGCACTTTCTTTTGATAATATGGGGTTTGATAACTTTTGTCGTAAAAGGGAGTAATTAAGGTTATTTTCGAGATTTTACGGATAATAAAGGGTACACCCGTTATATTAAACCCGAAAGTTAATACCATTCCCAAGAAGACAATAACGAAAACAAAAAATACGGTTAATGCAGATTTTTCTTTTATCATTTTAGCAACAAAATATATAGTTTACATTTTTGTTTATTTAATGGTTAAACTGTAGTCTTCATCATCACTTAAAAAAGCCCAATCAAGGTCTTTTTGAGACTTCAAAGCTTTTCTTATTTCTGTGAGATTAGGTTCAATTTTAACCCGTTTAAATTCATCAGGAAGTTCTTCAGGTTCTACTTTTAAACAGATAGTTGGTTGTTTTTTTCGCATGGATAATTTACAGGTTACCCCTTCAATTTTTGTTTTATTCACTCGCTGCATTTCTCTAATCAAATATTTCCGTAATTTATCTCCTTGTTTTTCACTCATACTTGCTAAGACTCTGATGCGTTTTGCTTCAGCTTTTCTTGCTTCTGTTATCGCTTCTAAATACTTAATATAATGGGCAACTTTTTCGGCTTTTTCTTCAAAGTCTGTGTCCGCAGTTAACCATTCAGAAAACAGTTGATTAATTTTAACTTCTTTTTCTTCTTCGCTTAATTCTTCAGAGTCTTGCAGTTGATTAATTAAGTTTTCTAGTTCAATCATTTCCTCAGAAATATTCCATAGGGTGTGATTTGATTGGTTCATTTATTTTGCTCCTTATTATCTTACTATTATTAATAATGATTTGATCAAATATTAGTATAAATGATTTTAAGAATCTTTGCTTCCTTGTTTCCCAAACAGAAACCCAATGACTCCCGTTGCTAGGGATGTTAAGGTAGTTCTCGCCCAACTTTTTTCATCATTCTCCGCTTTAGGGTTAGTTAAAATAACATAACTAGCAATACCAATAAAAAGGATTAATATTCCTCCGACAATATACATAACTGATGTTTGAATTAACCCTTTCCAACGCTTTACTTGTGCATCTGTTTCTTTAATTCTTCTTTCAACTGCTGCATCTTCATTTTCCCGTTGTATAATGCTAGTAACTATATCTTCAGCAAGAGGACTTTGAGAATTTAGAAACTTATCCAAATTTTCAGGGTTAGACAAATCAAGAGATTTAGGTTTTTGTGGTTCATTCTGCACTGGTTGAAAATCCTGTAATTTCAGTCATAACTTTTCCATCTTTAATAATAGCAAGATTAGCTCCTTGCTCTTCTGAACTAATAGCAATGTTAATTAATGCTAGTGCTTTGCGTAGGACTTCTTTTTTTGTTTGATTAGTTGTTGCAGCTAAATCTTCTAATAGTTTATTTTCCTGATCAGATAGTCTAGGAAAACTGTCATTTATCAATTGATCAACGTTATTTTCACCTGTTAACATAAAATAAAGTACAGCAGCAAGTTCGTAAAGATTCAGGTTATCCTCTTCACTGAGATTGAGTTTTTCGAGAAGTTCTTGAGGTAATGTTACTCCTAATGAATCATCAAATTTACGAATTTTTAAAGGTTGCATCAACTATTCTCCTAACAAGTCTTCTGACCATGATAACCTAGTGAGATTCAATTGTTAATTTTTTATTTCAAAAAGATACAAAAATCATAATCCTTAAATATCTTGAGATAAAATGGTAAATAAGATGTCTTATACTATTTATTGAATCTTCATTCTGTTTAAACTTTATGAACAATATTAAAATGATTGTACAAAAACATGATGATGGTTACATAGCTTATCCTTTGGGGGTTCAAGGGATAGTTATTGGAGAAGGAGAAAGTTATGAAGAAGCATTCAAAGACGCTGAATCTGCACTGCATTTTCATCTTGAAACTTTTGGCAAAGAAGTCTTAGGAAATGTTTAGATGCTTATAATCGATAATATTGTTAATTTATTCAATTATTCAAACACAAACTAATATCATGACTCTACTAGAAACTATCAAACAAGACTATCAAACCTTTCCCGATCATCAAACCTATTCTATTTACGCTGATAATGTGTATTTTAAAGACCCAATGACTGAGTTTACAGGAATTAAACGCTATCAAGAAATGATTAAATTTATGTCAACTTGGTTCAAAAATATTGACTTAGAATTACACAATATTCACCAAACCGATAATATTATTCATACCCAATGGACCCTACACTGGACGACTCCCTTACCCTGGAAACCCCCTATTTCCATCCCAGGACGCAGCGAACTGACTATTAATGACCAAAACCTCGTTATTTCCCATATCGACTACTGGGACTGTTCTCGTTGGGATGTATTGAAACAACATTTTGTCCTAAATCATCCATAATAAAGATAAGTAATGTAAATTTTTCTGAAAAAATCATGCGTGTAATCCTCATGACTGGTAAAGGGGGAGTTGGTAAAACTTCCGTCGCTGCGGCCACTGGCCTCAGATGTGCAGAGTTAGGGTACAAAACCCTGGTTTTAAGTACGGACCCGGCCCATTCCCTAGCGGATAGTTTTGATTTAGAATTGGGTCATGAACCCCGTTCCGTCCGTCCTAACCTGTGGGGGGCCGAACTGGACGCATTGATGGAACTAGAAGGAAACTGGGGGGCGGTTAAACGGTATATTACCCAGGTATTGCAAGCAAGGGGACTTGATGGGGTACAAGCAGAAGAATTAGCCATTTTACCTGGGATGGATGAGATTTTTGGCTTAGTTCGCATGAAACGCCATTATGACGAAGGGGAATACGACGTTTTGATTATCGACTCGGCCCCCACTGGAACCGCGTTGCGTCTGCTGAGTATTCCCGAAGTGGGGGGCTGGTATATGAGAAGATTTTATAAACCGTTACAAGGGATGTCTGTGGCCTTGCGTCCGTTAGTAGAACCTTTGTTCCGACCGATCGCAGGATTCTCTTTACCCGATAAGGAGGTGATGGACGCGCCTTACGAATTTTATGAGCAAATCGAAGAATTAGAGAAGGTTTTGACCGATAATAAGCAAACTTCCGTTCGTTTGGTCACAAATCCCGAAAGAATGGTTATTAAAGAATCATTGCGGGCCCATGCTTATCTGAGTTTGTATAATGTGTCGACTGATTTAGTGGTTGCTAACCGCATTATTCCCGATACCGTTAATGATCCGTTCTTTGAAAAATGGAAAAGAAATCAACAAGTATATAAACAAGAAATTCACGAAAACTTTCATCCCTTACCGGTCAAAGAAGTCCCCTTATTTTCTGAAGAAATGTGTGGAATGGAAGCCTTAGAACGATTAAAAGAAACCCTTTATAAAGACGAAGATCCGTCCCAAGTTTATCATCAAGAAGATACCATTCGCGTTGTACAAAATGGTCAAGATTACAGTTTAGAATTGTATTTACCAGGGATACCCAAAGAAAAGGTACAACTGAATAAAACAGGGGATGAATTAAACATTAGAATTGGTAATCATCGTCGTAATTTAGTGTTACCGCAAGCATTAGCAGCGTTGAAACCTTCGGGGGCAAAAATGGAAGAAGATTTCTTGAAAATCCGTTTTAGTAGTGGAGTTGCTGCGAAAGCATGACCCAATAATTAATAATATGTAGAGGCTAATATTAAGCCTCTACAATCAAACTAGGAATAAAGACGGAAACTAAACTCTCCTGTGGTGTCTCCCTCTGCATCCACAATGAGGGTATAAGTTCCATTTTCAATTAAAGTAATGGGATCGCGATCGCGGTTAACCTCTGTATTGAAGAAAGTTTCAAAAAGATCCTGACCACTGGGACTGACTAAACGGACGTTAATGTTCGCATCCCCACTAATCCCATCATAAATGAGCCGTTGTCCTGCCGTTCCCTCGAAAGTGTACCTGATTTGTTCTCCAGCATTAGCAATGGTTCCATTCACTGTATTTCCCAGGGTTAAGGAGGCCGGGATAATCGTACGTTCCTGTAAACGGAAATTTTGCTCATTAGGAGTATTATCAGAGCTATATCCTTCAACAAGGACAAGATAGCTACCATCTAGGGGAAGGGTAAACTCACCATTAGAAACACTAATAGACCGATTAGCCGAACTGTAATAAATACGATAATTTGCCCCAAAGGAGTCGGCCGTCAAGACTAGGGTTTGATCTTTGGTGCCATTAAAGGCAAATAATTCTGTTTTTGAACCTGAATCTAAGGTAACTTGAACGTTAGTATTCAAGTTAATCTCCGTTGCTTGGACTGTATCCAAGAGACGGAAATTATAGGTAACAATATCGCTATCTGTGACCCTCAACTCATAGGTTCCCCCTTCAATGAGAGTGAAGGGGAGAGAATTATTTGATGTAGACCGACCAAAGAGAAAGGCATTGGAAAGGTTGGAGATCGTCGCACCACTGGGACTTAAAAGACTAATGGTAGCACCACCGGAGAGAAATGAATCCAGTCCATCAAAATAAAGTCGTTGTCCTGGGTTAGCGTTAAAGGTATACACATCAGCTTCTCCAAGTTGGTCTATACTACCAGTTACAGTTTCTCCGAGTATTAGGGGAGTGTTAGTGACGGTGGGTGTAACTGTAATTAACTCAAAACTATACTCTACTGGATTATTATTGAACCCAGAGGAGAGAACCAGGGTATAAGTTCCTTCTTCTGCTAAGGTGAAGAGTTGATTATTATTATCAACGTCTCCATCATCAGGGCCGTAGATATTGCCAAAATAACCAAAAGTATTATTCTTCAATAACAATTGTTGACCGGCACCACCTTCAAAGGTAAAGATGGCTACTGAAGCATCGGCCTCGAAGGTTCCTGTCTTGAGAGTATCAACCGTAATGGGGGTTGCATTAGCTATATCGAGGAGACGGAAACGATAATTACCGGGATTAAATCCTTCAAATTTTAACTGATAGACTCCATCCTCAATTAAAGTAACGGGATCAGAATCAATTGAAACCGGTGCAAAGAAGTCATTGGAACTAGCAGTGGGACTGACTAAACTGATACGAACATTCGGATCAGAAAAATTATTTAATAAATCAACCATTAATTGTTGGCCACTAACACCCTCAAATAGATAGGTATCCACTTCTCCAGCAACCGTAAAATCACTATCAATTATCTCTCCTATCATAATCTCGGTTCCGATGGGATCACCCGGATCATCAAACGCAGTTTCGGTTAATTGGAAACGGTACTCCACAGGATGATTACTCGCACCTTGAACTAAGAGGAAGTAACGGCCATCTCCTGTTAAGGTAACGGTCAGATCAGCCGGATCATTAACTTCTGTAGACGTTAACCATTCATTACCACCATTGTAGAGTGTGTAAGACCCCTCAAAACCATTATTGGCAACTAAATCATCAAGACGGACAGTTTGTCCTGCTTGTCCTTCAAAGCTAAACAGTTTGGTTTGTTTTCCAGAATCTAAGGTTCCATGGATCTCAGTATTGAGGGATAGATCCATCGCTGTTGCTAAATCTAACAATTGGAAACTAAAGTCTCCTGTGGCCTCCCCTAAACCGTTGACAATTAATTCGTAGGTTCCCGTTTGCAATAAACTGATAGGTTGACTATCATTAGCGGTTGACGTTCCTAAGAACAGGGACTGGTCACTGGGACTGAGTAAACGGACGTTAAAGTTAGGGTTATTATCTAAACCATCAAACAGCAATCTTTGTCCCTTTATTCCCTCAAAGCGATAGCTAATTTGTTCGCTAGAATCATTAATGGTTCCCTCAACCTGTGAACCGATGGTAAGGGTATTAGGGATAATATTGGGGGCTTCCAGTTTGAAACTATAATTCAGAGGTGTCGTTGACTCAATCCCCTCTAAGACGACTAAATAGGTGTCATTGGTGGGTAGTTTGATCCTTAAGGAAGACTCATCTCCCAAGACTTGATTTCCCGGTCCATAGATGGTTAAAGAGGTACTCGAAAAACCTAAAATCTCATTGAGGAAAATTGATTGATCTTCCGTTCCCTCAAAGGTAAATAAATCAGTGGAGTCACCAGGGGTTAACGTCCCTTCGACCAAGGTATCGACATCAATATTTCTCCCATTAGCAGCATCTAGAAGACGGAAACGATAATTTCCTGTTTTTGGCGAACTTCTCACCGTTAGTTCATAAATCCCATCTTCAACGAGGGTAAAAGGTGCAGAAGAATCGGAACTCGTTGATAATGTAAAGACGTTGGGGATGCGTCCACCACTGGGACTGGTAATGGTTATCGCAGCAGAAAACTCCGAAGCATCTGGGGATAAGCCATCAAAATAGAGTTTTTGCCCTGTCGTTCCTTCAAACCTATAGATATCTTCGTTTCCAGGTTCGTCAATATTTCCGGTTACCGTTTCTCCGATAGTGAGAGATTCAACGGTTGTCACAGGGAAACGAACATTGAAATTGTAATCTTCAATGCTCTGATTTGAATTGTTATGAAACAGTGCGACAATGTAAGTGCCTGTACTCTCTAAAATGGTAGGACTCCCAAAACTAAAGAGAATTGAGTTATTGCCCGTATCATAAACTCTTAATGATTGACTTGAATCATCATCTAAACTATTGAAGATAATGCGATCGCCTTCTGTTCCTTCAAAGGTAAACAGTTCGCTACTTCTGACTGCAATATTCCCCATTACAGGAGAATTGATCATCAATGGGGTAGCATTCGCCACATCTAGCAGTCGGAAACTAAAATCTCCTGTCGCATTACCAAACCCACCACCTAGAATTAATTGATAGGTTCCTGTTTCAATCAGAGTAACCGGGTTACCTAGATTGCTTAGATTGATTGAAAGTCCGTTAACCCCACTGGGACTGACTAAGCGGGCAAAACTAGGGGCATCGCCACTAATGCGATCGAAGAAAAGCCGTTGACCCAGGGTTCCATCAAACGTATATTTGATTTCATCCCCAAGACTGTCAAGGGTTCCATTGACCACTTCCCCAAGGGTTAACGTTTCTGTGGTGGTTTGAGGAATAACCAGTTGGAAATGATAGTCTTCTGGTGTATTCCTAAAATTACTATTGGTAAACGTCACTAAATAAGTGCCTGTTGTGTCTAAGGTAATGCTTTCATTTAAGGAGACAAAAATCCTTCGATTCGTACTATCATATAACGTCAAATATTGACTAAAATCATCATCGAGATTATCAAACGATACCCGTTGTCCTGCGGTTCCTTCAAAGGTAAATAAGCTTTGACCATTAGCTTCTAGGGTTCCCATTTGAGGACTATTAGCTGTTAATTCTGTGGCACTTTGATCGTCAAGCAGTTGGAAGCTAAAGTTTCCAGTGGCATTATTATCAGCATCAACAATTAATTGATAGGTTCCTGCTTCTGTTAAAGTAATAGGGTGGCGATCGCTATTTACATTTTGATTACTAAAAATATTGACTCCACGAGGACTAACTAAACGTGCATCAATATTGAAGTTATCACCACTCATACCATCAAATAGGATACGTTGACCAACGCTTCCATCAAAGGTATAGATCACTTCACTCCCAGGACTGTCAAGGGTTCCGTCAACCACTTCCCCAAACGTCAACATTTCTGTGGCGGTTTGAGGGGTGGCAACTTGGAAATGATAATCTTCCGAGGTGTTATTACCATTATTATTTCCGAGAACCACCAGATAACTGTCTGTACTATTTAAGATAAGGGGTTGATTAAAGTTGACAAAAGTCTGTTGATTCGCACTATCATATAACCTCAAAAACTGACTGAAATCATCATCAAGATTATCAAAGACAATTCTTTGTCCTGCTTCTCCTTCAAAGGTAAATAAGCTTTGACTATTCCCATCTATCGTTCCCATTGTCGGGGTAGCGACTGTTAAAGGAGTGGCAATATCAGCATCAAGCAGTTGGAAACTAAAGTTTCCTGTTGTATTATTAAAGCGATCATTAACAATTAATTGATAAGTTCCTGCTTCTGTTAACGTAATAGGGTGGCGATCGCTCCCTAAATTTTGATTACTAAAGACATTGACTCCACTAGGATTAATTAAACGCGCGTCAATCCTAAAGCTATCACTACTAATACCGTCAAATAGGATTCTTTGATCAACTGTTCCATTAAAGGTATAGATGAATTCATCCCCAGGAACTTGAAGGGTTTCACTAACAATTTCATTGAGAGTTAAGGGTTGTTCTGTGGTTTCAGGAAAGACAAGTTCAAAGTTGAAGTCTTCTGGTGTATCACTGGAATTATCATTGACAATAGCAACTAAATAAGTTCCTGTAGTTCCTAGAGTTATCTTCTCGTTAAAATTAAAAGATTGTCGTTGATTAACACTATTGTAGAGGATAATATCTTGATTCAAATCATCATCTAAATTATTAAAGAGTATATCTTCTCCTGCGGTTCCCTCAAAGGTAAATAAGGTTTGACCATTAACTTCTATAGTTCCCATTTCGGGACTATTAGCTATTAATTCTGTAGCACTTTGATCATCAAGCAGTTGGAAACTAAAGTTTCCTGTAGCATTATTATCAGCATCAACAATTAATTGATAGGTTCCTGCTTCTGATAAAGTGAGAGGGTTGCGATCGCTATTTACATCTTGATTGCTAAAGACATTAACACCACTGGGATTGACTAAACGTGCATGAATTCTAGAGTTATCTCGACTAATACCATCAAATAAGATTTGTTGGCCAATAGTTCCATCAAAAGTATAGATAAATTCATCCCCAGGAACGTCAATGGTTTCATTAATAATTTCCCCAAAATTCAACATTTCTGTGGTGGTTTGAGGTAAAAGAATCTCGAAGTTAAAGTCTTCTAGGACATTATTATTGTTAGTAAGAACAACCAGGTAGGTTTCTGTATTATTTAAAGTAATAACACTGTTGAAACTTAGACTTCTAGAAACAGTTTGATTAGCAGTATTATACAAACTCAAAGATTGACTCGAATCATCATCAAGATTATTAAAGACAATCTTTTGTTCTGCGGTTCCTTCAAAGGTGAATAAAGTTTGACCATTAGCATCTAAATTTCCCATAACTGGAGCATTAGGAATAAGCGGATTTGCTTCAGCTACATCTAACAGTTGGAAATTAAAATCTTCGGGGAGATTGCTAAAATTGTCATTTCTGAGAACAACTAAATATCTGTCTGTATTCTCTAATGTAATTGGCCGATTAAAGGGACTAGAAATCAGTTGGTTCGCACTATCATATAATCTCAAAGATTGACTCGAATCATCATCTAAATTATTAAAGAGTATATCTTCTCCTGCGGTTCCCTCAAAGGTAAATAAGGTTTGACCATTAACTTCTATAGTTCCCATTTCGGGACTATTA
>JASJBX010000079.1 GCA_030066295.1 Crocosphaera sp. | reverse complement strand
GTTTCTTGTAAGGCTTTGAGATTAGCCAGCAAGTCTTCGGGGGAAAATGATGCCTTTCCAAACATAACATGAACAATGCCGGTTCGGTCAGCCCTAAATTCTAATTTCCCTGCTTTAAATTCGTTGATGGCGGTTTCGAGGTCGGCGGTAACGGTTCCCCCTTTGGGTGAGGGCATCAAGCCACGGGGTCCCAATAAACGCCCCAATTTGGCGACCTTGGGCATCATATCTGGGGTGGCAATTAAGACCTCGAAATCCATCATTCCTTTTTGGATTTCATCGATAAGTTCTTCCGACCCGAAAATATCGGCCCCTGCGTTACTGGCTTCTTGAACTTTTTCCCCTCTGGCAATGACGGCCACTCTAATCTCTTGACCGGTTCCTTTGGGGAGGGAAACCGTTGTCCGGAGTTGTTGGTCCGTATATTTGGGATCGATACCAAGCCGAATATGAGCTTCTGCTGATTCGTTAAATTTAGCAGTAGCCGTTTCTTTGAGGAGTGTTAAGGCTTCTAACGGCTCATACACTCGATCTTGGTCGATCTTTTCTAAGGCTGCTTTGATTCGTTTTGAGAATTTTTTGGGCATGGTTCCTCCTGGGGTGCTAACGAAGCTTCCGCTTCTCCCCTCCTGGGTTATTTTAATCGTTTAATTAATCTTTGATGGTCACACCCATGTTACGGGCGGTTCCTTCGACAATGTTCATGGCCGCGTCAATGTCGTTGGCATTGAGGTCGGGCATTTTGGTCTGAGCAATTTCTTTGAGTTGATCGCGGGTAATACTGCCCACTTTTTGGTTATTGGGCTGGGCTGATCCTTTTTCGATGCCGGCTGCTTTGCGAATTAACACAGAGGCAGGAGGCGTTTTCAGGACAAAGGTAAAACTGCGATCTTCAAAGACGGAAATCTCCACAGGAATAACCATTCCTGCTTGATCGGAGGTTTTGGCATTGTATTCTTTACAAAATGCCATGATATTGACCCCGTGTTGACCCAACGCTGGACCAACGGGAGGGGCTGGGTTGGCCTTTCCAGCAGGAAGGGCTAGTTTAATTAAGGCAACAACTTTCTTGGCCATCGCTAGTTTTGTTTCTCAACTTGGTTAAATTCGAGTTCAACTGGGGTATCTCGTCCAAAAATGGACAGCAACGCCCGCAGTTTGTTTCGTTCAGAACTGACTTCTACCACTTCCCCTTCAAAATCTTTAAACGGCCCTGAAAGCACCAGAATTTTGTCGCCGACTTCCATATCAATCTTAACAACGGGTTCTGGTTGTTCGGCTTGGCGAAAGATTCTTTCCACTTCTGAGGGACTGAGGGGAAGGGGTTTGACGTGACCCCGGCCTCGACCATAGGCCCGTCTTTGTTCTGAACCGACAAAGTTGATGACGTTGGGGGTATTTTTGACCACTAACCAAGCATCATCGTCCATGATCATCTTGACCAAAACGTAGCCAGGAAAAACTTTTTCCTCCCCTTGTTGACGACTTCCGTCTTTACGGACTTTTACCGTTGGGGTTTTGGGGATCTGAATCTGTAAAATTCGATCCGCTACGTCAAGGGTTTGAATCCGTTGTTCGAGGTTGTTTTTGACTCGCTTTTCACAACCAGAGGCTACCTGTACGGCGTACCAGCGGGCTGCACGTAATGGTTGTTCTTGCTGTTGTTCTGGTTCGGATGTGTGATCGTGAGCAAAACTCATTAAAATACCTTCCCTGATCCCCATGAAAAGAGGTTATCTACAAGATAAATAACAGTGGCCACTAGGCTTACCATTAAGATGACGGCGGCCGATTCGCTCAGGAGTTGCTGTCTGGAAGGCCAAACCACTTTGGCTAGTTCCTCTTTGGTTTCCACCACAAAGTTGTTGGCTTTGCTTTCACCTTTAGCTTGTTTGCTATCTTTTTTAGATCCTTCTTGTCTAACCACGGCGATCTCTTCTCAACATAAAACGACAGTGTTTAATAACGACACTGGACTCTGTAAATGATTTTGGTAATTGAGCCAGTTGAACTCGAACTATCAGTATAACCTACAATCTAGGGTTTTGTTACTGAAGAACCAAAAATTAGGATTTTTAGCTAGGTCAACTGATTCTGTTTTTCCTCTCAAATCGGAGCGGCGGGATTTGAACCCACGACCCCTACTACCCCAAAGTAGTGCGCTACCAAGCTGCGCTACGCCCCGATATTCACAGATTCCTATTATAAACCTATTGTTCTCAAAAATGCAAGTCAAAAGGTCTTTAATTTTTGCATTTCTTGATATAACTCCTCAACCACCTCTGCTGGCCAGTTTCCTTCACAGCGACGACCTTGATTGAAAATTACCCTCAGCGAATAAGCATGGGGAAATCCTTCTACTTCCAACCATAACCATTCACTTTCTGCTTCACAAGCAATTCTTTCTTCTGCCATCAACTCTTCGGCCATCTGATTCATGGTGGTGGCTAATTGTTCAAAAAGACGACAAAAATCAGCAAATTCTGCTGCATTTAACTCTATTGCCCAATCTTCACCCCCTATTAACCCAGGATAAGTCATTGCTTGTGTATCCCATCCTAATCGCCAACCTTGACCTTTTTTTAGTATCCGATCGCCCATTTTTTCTTGTTAACCCGCAATAAACTTTTGAATGTGTTGAGGACGATGATGACCATCGATGGTAATCACCAAATTAACCAGATTAGAATTTTGGGTTAAAGGTGTTATAAATAGTTGAGGATGTAAGGCTATCCAAAAATAGTTGACAAAGGCTTCTATTTCCTGGTTTTTCATCCCTGTTTGTCCAGAAGATATCATTTTTTGTTCTGCTTGTTTGCGCCATTGTTTACTCAGATGATAATCTTCAGGATAGAGAATAATAAGACGATCTAATTTTTCCCACAAGGGTAAATAAGCTTTTAATTTTTCGTTGACATCTTGAGCAAATTGTCTATCTTCTTGGGTTTTAATGGGTAATGGTGCGTCATTAAATTTAGTTTTTTTAATGGGTTGAACGCCTAAAAACCAACCCTCAAATAAGATAATATCAGACTTATTGATAATATCTGGTTTGATTCTATCCCCTTGGCCATTCCATAAAGATTTATCAAAACGAGGAACAGAAATAGGTTGCAAATAACGAGGATCTTTTAATTGATTTAAAGTGTTAATAGCTAATTCTACATCATGGGTTCCTGGCGGACCACGCCAAATAAAACGGGGATCAATTTCTTTTAATTTTTGACGTTCACTATAGGTTTTATAGAAGTCATCAATGGAAAGAGTAATACTTGTATATTCTAACTGTTTTAAGATGATGCAAAGAATGTTACATAGGGTAGTTTTTCCTGTTCCCTGTACTCCTAAAAATCCTTGGATCAAAGGAGTTTTTTGTTGATTTTTTTTCTCACTTAATTGAATGGCTAAAGGTAGCCATAGTTTCCATAAAAGTGACATTATGTCAAGGGAATTAAAACTTAATTTTTGGCAATATTTATCGACTAATTTATAACTTTTTTCCCATAAAGTAAGACGATTCTCTATTTTTTTTATGCCATTTTTAACGTTTATATCAAATGCAGAACAGAAAGATGAATCTTTCAAATCTTCCTGTAATAAAGTTTCTATTTCAGAAGAAGATAAAGAAGAAGATTGATTGAACTTTTCTAGTAACTGAATAGATCCGAGCATTTTTATGGTTAGTGACTGACTGCTTCTTGAAACCGAGACAAATTAAGTGGTGGCCATCATTAGTCTGGTTTAATTGTACCATTAAGCAACTCAAGGGAGTCATTAATTTTTGTCAAGGAGGCTCTAGTTAAGTACAAACCAACTTAACATATTTATCATTATTTGACTATATATGACTATGTTTCTGTTAAATGTTTATGATACCCTGATTGTACACAAAGCCAGAAAAACCAGCACAGCCAGCAAAAAAGCTCTTTTCTTGATTATTTAGCTACAATACGATTTATTCAAATCAAGTATGGTTGCACGATGAGTAGATATCAATTCTGTGATTTTTCTCGGTTATGGGGTCTTACTTTTGGGGCGATCGCTTTAACAACTGTTCCTGCTTATGGGGCTGAGAAAATCTATTTTGTTTACGACTCTCTCATTTTTTCAGTATCAGTGGACTCTCTAGAAACCTTTGCTAATGAAGGGAAGGTTACAAGTCAATTAGGTTTTTATTTTGATGTTGCCGGCATAACGGCTGAACAACAAGCCTTATTTCGAGAAGCTTTATCGAAACCGGTTCCGGTTGATCCGGTGTTAATATCTCGTAGTCTTCATACCGATGAAGGATTACGTCTTCTTGATTATTTTGGCAGTGTGATTAATATTCAAGGGGGACGCAATGGACAATATGTGATCCGAGGCTCTTTAGTACAATCGGCGTTTGAACCGGAAGGATTAAGTTTAATTAATGTGTTGAGAAATTTCTCTACTAATATACAACTAGATGTCAAAAAAGCTCTGGTTTTAGCGGAAAAAATCGATACTATTGTTCAAGCTACTTATTTATTTAGTGAAGAAACGGCTAGATTATCGGCACTCGAAGCTGAAAATGAGCCGCCTGTAAATTTTTCTCAAAAATTAGATATCCGAAAACCGGGACCCTTTCAAGTATTAGAAACTCAACGCTTCTATTTAACCGATGAAAACCGTGGTAATTGGTTTGGAGAAAGACGATTTTATGTTGATATTTATCGACCGCAAACTTGGCGTGAAGAAAAGACTCCTGTTGTCATTATTTCTCATGGTTTAAGTTCTCAACCAGAAGCTTTTGCTAAACAGGCCGAACATTTAGCGTCTTATGGTTATTTTGTTGCCGTTCCCCAACATTCAGGGAGTGATGTTGGACAGACCGATGATTTTTTACAAGGGTTATCTCGACAGATATTTTTAAGAGAGGAATTTGTGGATCGACCTCTGGATATTAGTCAGACTTTAGATGAATTAGAACGGCGGAATAATATTCAGTATCAAGGCAGATTAGACCTGGAAAATGTGGGTTTATTTGGTCATTCTTTTGGGGGTTATACGGTTTTAGCGGTAGCAGGAGCCACCCCAGATTTTGAACATCTTGAGAAAGATTGTAACATTAATTTAGGGAATATGAATACGGCTTTATTGTTGCAATGTAGGGCTTTAAAAATTGAACAAAAAGACTATAATTTTAGGGATGAACGCATAAAAGCTGTTTACGCACTTAATCCTGTTAACGCCAGTATTTTTGGACCTGAAGGATTAGCTAAGATTAAAATACCCACTTTTATTGGTGCAGGAAACTACGATCCGGCTACCCCTTTTGTGTTTGAACAAGTTCGTTCTTTTCCTTGGTTAACCACAGAAAATCATTATCTTTTATTACAAGAAGGACAAGCTCATGTAGACTTTTCTCAACTGGATGGGGGGTTAAGTGACTTAATCGATACAGTGGATGATTTAACGTTACCCAGTTCTGAATTATTAGATGATTATACCAATGTGACAATGTTAGCTTTTTTTGAGGTTTATATCGCTCAAAATAAAGATTATGCCCCTTATCTTCAATCTAGCTATGTTCAATATTTAGGTGAAGATGAAGAGTTTAAAGCTCATTTGATTAGTCAAGACTCTTCAGAAGCGATTCAAAAGATGATTGAAAAATTTAGGTTGGAGAATAATATTGTCCGATAAAAAAATTCTCCTTTTTTAAGTAAGGTGGGCAGTACATCGGCCTACATTAACTGTCAGTAATCATGAGTTACGGTAGATAATGGGAAAAACAGAACTTCCTAACGTTCTTTAATCACTCGGCCTGGACTCGAAAATGCCAGTCCTTGTTGAGAGGAGGTGTTGATCATAATTGCCTCTATTATTGGTTGACTAACTCGATCAGCAGCCCGCCATTCTACAATGAAGTTAGCACCAGTACCGCCAGTCTGATCGTTTCTGGCAACAATCACGGAGGTAGATGCTAAGGGAGCTAGTTTAATGGGTTGCGTTAAATAGCTTCTTATTTTTTTGCCTCCTGAGTCGTAGTAATCAACTGTTTCAATGACAATAAAGTTATTGATATCCGTATTACGAAAGCTAAGGTTGGAGGCTAATTGAGTCACTTGATTTTGGTCAAAATTATAAATTTCTGAGTAGATGGGAACGTACACAACTTGACCACTTGCCAAAGGAGGTAGTTGTTCTGGCGAGATAGTGGTAACACCTGGACTTTCCTGTAACTGTTGATCGGTGGAAAGGTTTGAAGTAGAATTTATCAGTCTTTGCTCTGTACAGCCAAGTAAAAGGCCAAAAACTAAACAATATCTCAAAGTGATTTGAATACTACACACAGAAAATTACCTCTTTTAGACTTAACATATTTTCCCAGTAATATAATTCATCAGATATGTATTCTAAACAAGCATCTAAGAGAACTTCACCAACACCACCCCCTCGAATGGGAGTTAAGGCAGTTCGCACTGTGTTGCCAATCGTTCTGTTGGGGTTAGTATTACTTTTACTGCAAACTTCTCTGAGTGCAGTTCCTCTGGCGCAAAATCAGTCGACCAGCGAACCTTTAGAGAGTCCTCTTTCCACCAAACCTTTCGTCAAGAATCCCCTGCAAACCTCAGATAATTCTAGCCCTCAAGCAACACTCAGAAGTTTTGTGGAGAATGTCAACCGAGCGCACCAACTATTGATGGCCGCTCATCAACAATCTCAGCAAGAATCTGGGTTGCTATCCTCAGATTCAGTGAACCAGCAAGTCAAAGATGGCAAAATTCTCTTTAGGCGGGCCCAGGATTGTCTAGACTTAAGTCAAATTCCTTTCCAGTTGAAAGAGGAGGCAGGAATTGAATCCACTTTACTGCTCAAGGAAATTCTCGATCGCATTCCACTACCAGAGTATGGTGATATCCCCGATGCAGAAACTGTCAACAAGAAGGGATTAACACGCTGGACTATTCCCGGTACTGAAATCAATATCGTTAAAGTTGAAGAGGGACCGAGAACTGGAAAATTTCTCTTTTCTCCTAGTACAGTTAAACGCCTGAGAGAATTCTACAAACGGGTTGAGCAATTACCCTACAAAAACAATGCCACGGAAAGCTTTTACCAGTTCTATATCTCTACTCCTGGCAACCTCAACCCCTCCATTTTAGACCCCTTGTTTCTCCTCCTGCCAAGTTGGATGCACACTACCTATCGGGATCAAACTTTATGGCAGTGGATAATGCTGTGGATTTCCTTTGTGATTACGATTTGGGTTCTCTATGGAAGCTTGCGCTGGAACTTGCGGAAAGCGGCTACTTTAGTTCCTCCGCAACGAACCTGGATTAGACTGTTCGTTCCCACAATTGCCCTGATTGGTTTTTGGTTCCTCGACAATTTTATCAACAAATGGATTAATATTACGGGAAGATTATCCCTGATTTTGTCAACGTCCCTAGAAATTATTTGGTGGGTTCTCATCTTGTTAACCCTGGTTCTCTTGGGGAATGCTCTGGCAGAGACGATTATTGCTTCCCCGAAAATCAACTCCAAAGGTCTAGATGCTGGCGCGATTAGGTTAGTTTTTCGTCTTTCGAGTTTGTTGATTGGCACATTTATCTTAATTATCGGATTTGAAGGGGTGGGGATTGCTCTCGCTCCTGTTCTCACTGGTTTGGGAATTGGGGGTGCAGCAGTAGCACTGGCCGCTAGACCCACTCTAGAAAATATCTTTGGCGGACTGACTTTGTTTGCTGATCGACCGGTTAAAGTGGGAGAGCGTTGTTGTTTTGGAGATAAGGATGGGTACGTAAAAGCCATTGGCCTACGCTCAACGCGCATTCTAGCCATGAATGGTGATTTAATTTCCATCCCTAATGCTAAGTTTTCCGAGCTAGAATTAATTAACAAGAGCCGACGCGATCGCACTCTCTTAAGCCAGACCATCGGGCTACGTTATGAAACCACTGCCGAACAACTACGGTTTGTGTTGGTTAAATTGAGGGAAATGATCATAGCTCATCCTAAACTGCTTGAGGAGAATGCACGGGTTAGATTCGTGAAATTTGGGGATTATTCCCTAGATATAGAAATTTTTGTCTATGTGGAGACGGGTAAATTGCTGGAATTTTTGGGAATTCAGGAGGATTTGCTGCTGCGAGTTATGGATATCGTCGAAGCAGCCGGCACAGAGTTCGCCTTTCCCTCCCAGACAACTTATCTTTCCCAAGATAGCGGACTCGATCAAGAGCGTATTCGCACTGCTGAAGCTCAGGTGCAAGTGTGGCGTTCTGAACAACATGAGCAACTCCGCAATACTCTGGATTTCCCACCACAACGCTCGCCGAATGATCAATAGGAAACAGGTTCAACAATATCATTACTCCCTTTTTTCTTGAGTTTCATTGCTTGTTTGTTTTACTTGTTTTTGCTGAAAGTGATGAATCGCTTCATCAAGATAAGCCCAAAATACTTGAGCTAGTTTTTCTTGTTGAAAAGAATTAAGATTAATCACTTTGTTTTCTCCAATAATTAAAATTTCAGGATGAGAGTTTTTGATGATTAAAGAAGCTTCTATGTCTGAGGTTTTAATTTTATCAATTATTTTATTATCAATTAAAAATTTAAAATGGTATTGAGTAATATAAATATGTTTTACACGACTTAATTGCCAACCTTGATAAATAAAAATCCCCACAATTATACTTAATTCTACCAAATTCCGCCAATGCCAACTAGGAAAAAACCATTGAACAGGGGAAGAAAAATCGATAATATTATCTTCACCACTAATAACTGAAAGCATATTTGCGAAGAGTCCTCCAAACTTAATCATTAACCCACTCATAATCACTAAAAAGAGTAAAAAACCTGCTTTTTCAAAGAGCATTTTTAAAAAATTCCAAGTATTAGACCATTGCCATTGGGTATAAATATGATATTTTCTGGTATTGTTTTCATATTTAATGCTCCCTGAATTTTGGTTAATTAGATGGGATAAAAATCGTTGCTCTAGTTGTTGTTCAACGTAAGAATTATCTCCTTGACTATGACTGAAAATAATATTAACCTTAAAAAAATTAGCTAGTCTTTTAGCTGTTAGTAACGATTCATTGGCCAAAAGATTTTCATCAACAATAAAATGTTTACCATTATATAAATAAATTTTGATTTGCCAAACTTCATCTAAAACTTCTTGGAATGCACCCCCTAATAGGGGAGATTTGCTGATGGAGATACGACTCACTTCTCCTCTGGTAAAACTAGCAAAAATAGATTGAGTTTGGGTGTTTGGTAACGATAAACAGCAAATTATTTTATTAATATCAACCTCGTAAATGAAAATGTTTATTTTATGATTTTTTTGAAAATATTGGTGCTTCGTAAACCAACAGTCTAGATACCAAATAACCAGAAATATAATTAAAATAAGTTGAATATAGTCACGTAAATAGTAACTAACAACAGAAAAAATGCAAAAAATAATAAAAGCAATTAAACCATCCAGTTTATTGTCAAGTTTCTTGACATAAATTAAGTCAGACCAAATTAAATGCAGAATAAATTCATAAATGGTCTGTAGTAGCTTTTTAACTTCAACTAAAGGAAAAATTAACTTAGCATACCAATGATCACTTAAATAAGTTGTTGTTCCTTGAAAAATTAATTTTTTAGACATTGTTTTCTTGATTATAATAACGAATCATGGCTTGAGTACCTTGTTCTTTTCCTTCCCCATTATCCATATCAGCGACTACTTTTAAAAAGTTTTCTGCTAAAGTAACTCCTGGTAATTGACTTTCTGATTGTGCCATAATTTCTTGAACTAATCGTAAATCCTTTAACAAATGTTTAATGGCAAAACCGGGTTCTAAGTCTGAGGTTACAATTTTGGGACCTAAGTTTGCTAAAGCCCAGGAACCGGCTGCTCCCGTCTGACAAACTTCTATCATTAAATGAGGATCAATATTTTGTTTTTCTGCCATTTTTATGGCTTCACATAAGGCAATCATATGTACCGCACATAAGGCTTGATTACACATTTTAACTGCTTGTCCATTCCCTGTAGAACCACAATAAATAATCGTTTTTCCCATAGACTCAAAATAAGGAAAACATTCGTCAAAATCGCTTTTTTCTCCCCCAACCATAATGGTTAAAGTTCCTTCTTTTGCCCCAATATCTCCACCAGAAATCGGTGCATCAAGAAAACGAAAGTTTTGGGCTTTTAATTGAGTGCCAATGTCACGGGCTGCTTGGGTTCCAATGGTACTAAAATCAACAATTAATGCCCCAGGTTTAGCATAGTTAATAATGCCATTTTTTCTAAAGATGACATCTTTAACATCAGGGACATCTCCAACACAAGTAAAAATTATATCTGCATTGGTAACAGCAGTTTCAATGGAGGGAACAATGGTTGCACCGGCTTTTTGTGCTATGGTGATCCCAGGACGATTAGGGGTACGGTTCCAAGCGTTAATAGTAAACCCTTTTTTGGCTAAATTAGCAGCCATAAACCCTCCCATTAAACCCAGTCCTATAAATGCTAGTTTTTGTGTCATGAGTAATCTATTAATTTCTTAATTTTGAGGATTAATACTATTGTATAATAAATATGAATTATAACAATAAATTTAGTGAAACTTAACGATTGATTGAAGGATATAAGCTCAAGGTTATTTTTTGACTTTAATCTGTTTTTCTCTTATTATCTTATTATCAATTAGCCGTAAAAGATGTAGGGGATAGATAGTCAAACTCGATACCATAAATTGTAATCAGAAGGTTATTCAAAGCATCAAATCCTAACCCAATACTATGAAATTAAGCAAAGACAACGGTACGATTTCCATAAACTAAAACCCGATGTTGTAAGTGTAAACGAACGGCTCTCGCTAAAACAACCCTCTCTAAGTCTTTTCCTTTGCGAATTAAATCAGGAATCGTATCTCGATGGGAAACTCTCACCACATCTTGTTCGATAATAGGGCCTTCGTCTAAATCTGCTGTTACATAATGGGCGGTAGCACCGATGATTTTTACGCCCCTTTCATAAGCGCGATGATACGGTTTTGCTCCAGCAAATGCCGGTAAAAAAGAATGATGAATATTAATAATATTGGGAAAATGATCAATAAAATCTGGGGTTAAAATTTGCATATACTTAGCTAAAATAACTAAATCAATGCGATGTTGTCTTAAAATTTCTAACTGTCTCGCTTCTTGTTGATTTTTTTTATCTTTTGTGATAGGAAGATAGTAAAAATCAATGTCAAATTGTTCTGCGATCTCTTGTAATTTTTCATGATTACTAATAATTAAAGGGATTTCTGCCCTAATTTCTTGGGCTTGCCATCTCCATAATAAATCAAGTAAACAATGATCTTGTTTCGTAACAAATAAAGCAAGACGGGGAATGGTATCAGAAAAATGAATATCCCAGACTGCTTGTAGGGGTTTGGCAACAGAAGCTAAGGAAGAAGCAATCATATCACGAGATAGTTTGAACCCCTTTAATTGCCACTCAATTCTGGTTAAAAATAAACCGGCTTCAAAGTCTGTATGTTGATCGGCATGGATAATATTTCCCCCATTATCATAAATAAAGTTGGCAAATTTCGCTACTAATCCTTGTTGATCAGGACAGGAAATTAACAAAGTTGCAGTGGCACCATTCATACTTAACAACAAGTTCATGATCATTCTACATTGTAACTAATATTTTTTTAAAATTCTCTTTAATTTTTATTAAATAATCAAAAATTATCACGAGAACTTGACTTAAAATTATTTTAGATAAAAGTAAAAAAAAGATTAATTTATCCTCTGTCTGAATCTTCTGGATTCTACTATATTATTTATGAATGTATAGGGCAAAGTCTCATGAATATCAAGACTCAGAAAATAATATTAATGATAACAATAATGTTATTAACATTGTTTTGTTTACTGGGTCTACATTTTTATAAGCCAAGTATGGCACAAATTAAAGCGGTTAATTTTGTAGAAATCGGCAAACATAATAATTTATTACATCAATATTTTTTAGCGCAAGAACAACAGGAAAAAGAAGAATATTCTCCTGATGAATCAGTTGAGAATGCTCCACCTGCTCCTGTTACATTAGATGGCAAAACTTTGTTTGAAATTAAAACTAATATTGAAGGATTCGCTAATCAAGAGAGAGCAGAAGTCGCTATAAAGAGAATCAGAAAAGTAGCGGAAGATCGTTCGATTGATATAAACAATTTAGATATTAGAATCATTGATGGGGTCTATATTATTCATGTCGACAATAATTCTTTATTTCCTGTGATCAATACTGATGCTGAGGTCAATAATAAATCCTTAGATCAATTAGCTGAAGAATATGCTGAAATTATCAAAAATGCTATTATTGAGTATCGAGAGAAAAGAACCTTATCTTATTTCGGGACAAGAGGATTATTAAGCTTATTATCTACAGTTTTAGTTATTTTAATTTTTCGATTTTTAAACTGGCTTATCCCAGTGGCATCTCGTCGCATTCTTGAGGGCAGAAGTTTTCTTTTTAGAACCTTAAGAATTCAAAATTGGACACTTCTTTCTATTTATCAAGAAAAACAATGCGCTATCTTAGCATTAAAAATTATTCGCTGGATTATTATCTTTGTTATTCTCTATTTCTACATTCCTTTAGTTTTAAGTTTATTTCCTCAAACTGAACGTTTAGGAAACAGTCTTTTGAGTTCATTTTTTGGAGCATTGGGAAAAACTTGGTCAGGATTTATTGATTATTTACCCAATTTATTTCTAATTATTATTACCTTGATAATAACTCATTATTTAATTCGTTTATGTGAGCCATTTTTTAAAGCCATACAAGAAGAAAGAATTACCCTTTCTGGATTTTATCCTGATTGGGCGCAACCGACTTATAAGTTAACTGTTATCTTAATTATTGGGTTAGCAGCAGCCATCATATTTCCTTATTTACCAGGGTTTAATTCTCCAGCATTTCAAGGAATTTCTATTTTAGCCGGTGCTTTAGTTACCTTTGGGGGAGCCAGTACCATTGCTAATTTAATCGGGGGATTTGTGGTTATCTATACCCGTGCTTTCCAAATTGGCGATCGCATAAAAATTAGTGAATATCGAGGAGTCGTTATTGAAAAAACTGTTCTATCAACCCGTATTTGTAATGGAAATAATGAAATTATTACGATTCCTAATTCTATTTTAGTGGCTAGTACCATTATTAATTATAGTGCTACAATACGGGATCTTGAAGAACCTTTAGTGATTGAGACAACTATTACTTTAGGCTATGATGTTCCTTGGCGTTTAGTCCACGAAACCTTAATAAATTGTGCTTTAGAAACCACGGATGTTTTACAAACTCCTGAACCTTATGTTTGGCAAACCAGTTTAGACGATTTTTATATTAGTTATGAACTGAGAGTCTATACTAACAAAACAAGATCCGTTGCCATTGGTAATATTTATAATGAATTACATCAAAAAATTCAAGATAAATGTGCAGAGGTAGGGATCGAAATTATGTCCCCTCATTATGCTGCGGTTAGGGATGGACATCAAAATACAATTCCTGAAAATTATTTACCTAAAGATTATAAAGCTCCAGGGTTCCGCTTACATCCCTTAGAATCGTTTTTCAAGCAGAATGTTGAGAAAGACAGCTAATACTGAATTCTGTTGCTAACTTATCTCTCCCTAGGAGACTGAGACTAATAATAGTGAAGGTACGGAGGACTGAGATAAAGAAAAGATGATTTTACCTAGTTCCACTGAGGAAACTCCTAGGTAAAATGATCAAAATAGAGGTATAAATAAACCATTGCATTACATAAATGATAGAAAAATGTTTAACTTTACTTGCAAAAAATTATTAACAAGACTATTTCTTTGGTTATTATTCGAGATTTCTTTAACCTGTTTAGGTCTTGATGATTTAGCAGATTACGGTGAATTTATTTTTGAACGTAATTTGATGAACTCCATGAGTTCAGTAGATTTTTCTATTACTTAAATCGTTGTTGTCGTTGGGCTTCATATAACATTAATGCTGTAGCAATGGCAACATTTAATGACTCTACCCCTTGACTTAAAGGGATATTAACAATCTCGTCTGCGAGAGAAACTAAAGAATTTGACAATCCGGCTCCCTCATTTCCTAACAAGATTAATGTGGGTTTTGTGAATGCTAAATCCCAATAAGTTTTGGTAGCATTCGGTAATGTTGCGACAACATTAACCCCATTTTCCTGATATTTTCTAATCACGGTTTTGAGGCCTGAACTAATGAAGATAGGAACCTTAAACCAAGCACCAGCAGAAGCTCTTAATACTTTTGGGTTATCAATATCAACACTATCATTGCTTAACCATATCCCATCAATTTCTGTGGCAGCAGCAGTACGAATAATAGTCCCTAAATTCCCTGGATCTTGCAATCTTTCTATAATTAATCCTAACCTAAAATCCGTAATCTTCCCCTCCGTACGGGGTTGAAACATAGCTGTTGCCACTACACCATCAGGGTTAACAGTTGTGGCCAAACTGGACAAAACCTCAACAGAAACTAATTCACACCGCTTCACCCGTTGCGACACATTTTCCCACAACTGAGGATAACGGGTTTGCCATTGTTCTGTATAACATAAGGTCATTAGGGAACAATTTTCTTCATAAGCCGTCTCCACAAGGTGAGTCCCTTCTAAGAGCAAGAGATTTTGTTCACGCCGTCCCTTAGTGCGATGTAGCTTGCGAATCTCCTTAATCAGAGGATTCCGAATACTTGTAATCATTGAAGCCAGGAAAGGTCTAATAGTTGATGCGGAACTCGGGACTTGAACCCGAAAGTCCCAAGGGACACTAGAACCTGAATCTAGCGCGTCTACCAATTCCGCCAGTTCCGCA
>JASJBX010000078.1 GCA_030066295.1 Crocosphaera sp. | reverse complement strand
CACTAAAAGGATGAAACCATTAAAAAATGAATGTAAAATTAAGGTTACATCGGGTAAAGTCCCAGATAAGGATATCTGGCGAATACTCTCTATAATCGGAATAAGCGGGTTAAGGAGTAAGAAGGATTTCACCGCCTGAGGGACAATTTCAGCCGGATAAAACACAGGGGAGCTAATCCATAAAACGAAGCAAACTAGCTCATAGAAATAGGGCAAATCTCGGAAAAAAACATACAATGCACTTACAAAAAATCCTACCCCCGCACAGACAAAACTGAGGGCGATCAGGGGAAGTATGAGAGCGATCACATTGAGGGGATTTTTAGAAATAATAAAAGTAACAAAGGCCAATAGGGGCAGAGGACCCATAATAAACTGGAAAATATTGGCCACAATCATCGAAACGGGAAAAATGCTAATGGGTAAACGAACTTTGTTGAGTAAAGACCCATTCCCCACCACACTCGCTAAAGCTTGATTGGTGGAAGAGGAGAAAAAATTGATGACAATTAAGCCGGTAAAGGCAGCTAAAATATAGTTGAAGGTTGAATTATCGTAATATTGTGTAAAAGCTGCCCCAAAAATGGCCGCATACAAACCTGTCATGATGAGGGGGTTGAGCAAAGACCAGTATACCCCTAAAAATGAGCCTCGATAGCGTCCTTTTAAGTTTCTTTCGACTAACATTTGTAGCAATTCGAGGTAGCGTCTGACAGACGATCCTTGAAGGCCAGCTTTTAGGGATAAGGTCATAATGGGTTATCAATACCGACAAATTTAGAATTTAATGGGGTATTGTATTAAATGTCAGATACTTTTGTCGAGTTGTTCCCGATCACCACCGCAAATTTCAATCGGCAATCTTGGGCCAAATTCGGCTAAACTGGGGAGTGGTTAATTATTATATTTGTAAAATTGGGCATGGAAATTGGGCAGAAAGTTAAGGTGATCCGTCTTCGCGATCGCGTCTCTGGACAAGTTGTTAATAAACTTGGGAAAGAAGGTACCATCAAGGAATTTAAAATGACTGATGGCAGTGGTATCGGTGCAGTGGTTGAGTTTGCTGATCAAACGGCCACTTGGTTTTTTGGAGATGAACTCAAACCAGTTGATTAACAAACAACAGAAAACCGTGGGGGCTGAATCCTATTTAACCTGATGTCGGGCATTCATCCCTTATCCTCTACAGGTTAGGGATGAATGCCCCACCAGAATCTAAACGGCGTAGCCTTCACTTCTTCTTGCGCTGTGTTATCCTAAGAACGTGGTTGCCACCCACCTGACCGACTAAGAGGCCCCGCAAGACGGATAAAGTATGTACTCGGCGGTAGTTCAGGGAAAAGATTGTACAAGAATACAAAGTAGGCAGCTTTCATTGTAAGTCCAAAGTGCAATCTCGACTAAAAGTAATAACTCTTGCGGAAGGCGAGAGTCTGCCTGTGGAGGCTGTGTAAGACCAAGACAAGAATGGTCTTGTGGAGGCGACGGCCAATGAGACGGGAAACCTCGAAGACGAATAAGACCGTCCTTGAGTTGAGTTGTCGTTGGGAAGCCCCAACTTCAGCAAAGCAAGTTGGGGTAATTCACGCCCCTATCTTATAAGTTATTGTAATCGCAACAAAAAATATTTTTAATTACTTATGGCTTTAATTCTAACTTTTTTAGGCAAAGGCGGTACCGGTCGTTCTACGGTGGCTATCGCTACAGCTAAAAAACTAGCAAATTCGGGATCTCGTGTTTTGTTTATATCCCAAGATTCAAGTCCGGTTTTGAGTCGTCTCTGGGGAACAACTATCGAAACTTCTCCGACGGAAATTGAGCCTAATCTCAAGGGGATGGTCTTGAAATCAGCCGAACTCCTATCACAAGGATGGGAAGATGTCAAGGAATTAGAGTCAAAATATTTGCGATCGCCGACCCTCAAAAATGTCTATGGCCAAGAGTTAGGGGTGTTACCGGGGATGGATGGCGCCTTGGCACTCAATGCGTTACGGGAGTACGAACAAAGCAGGGAGTATGATGTCATTGTTTATGATGGGGACAGTGCCTTAAACACCCTGAGAATGTTTAGTATTCCAGAAATTATGAGTTGGTACGTCCGACGGTTCCGAGAGGTGTTAACGGAGTCTGATGTGGGTAAGGCGTTAGCTCCCTTTGTGCAACCTATCACCAGTGCTATCCTCAATGTGTCCTGGAGTCCTGATGATCTCAAAGATACGCCAGCTAACGATATTCTACAGTCAGGAAAGACGGCTTTAGCGGATGGCAACCGAGTAGCTGCTTATTTGGTGACAACAGGAGAGGAGACGGCGATCGCAGCAGCTAAGTATTACTGGGGTGGCGCACAACAAGTGGGTTTAACGGTTCGCGGTGTGATCATCAACCAAAGTGAAACCACCACCTTAGCCGACGAATTTGCCCCCTTAGAACTCTGTTCTCTGCCTAAAATGGAGTCTAACAACTGGCAACCGTTAATGGAGGCTTTACCGCAATTTGTGGAGAAATCTCAAGCTCCCAAACCGGTAACCATCGATGTTGCTAACCGTCAGGTTAAGGTATTTTTACCTGGGTTTAGCAAAAAACAAGTCAAGTTAACCCAGTATGGGCCAGAATTGACCATTGAGGCCGGTGATCAACGTCGTAACATTGAATTACCGTCGCCTTTAGCGGGACAATCAGTTAAAGGGGCAAAGTTTCAGAATCACTATTTGATTGTTTCTTTATAAAATGAAACAAATCATCCTCTTAATATAGGGAATGTTATGGTAAAAAAAATTGAAAAAATTGCTCTTTTCGGTGGCACCCATGGCAACGAAATGACAGGAATTTATTTAATTAAAAAGTTTCTGCAACATCCCTATTTACTTAAGCGTTCAACCCTTCAAGTTTTCCCACTTCTATCTAACCCAAAAGCCATAAAATCAAGGGTTAGATATACAGAAATTGACCTCAATCGTTGTTTTGCCCCCGAAGATTTAGAGAATTTAGATCAGGTTTTATACGAGCAACTTTTAGCAAAAACTATCCATCAAAAACTGCTCAATAATCAGATTAATTTTGTAGTTGATCTCCATAGTACCACTGCTAATATGGGGTTAACCATTATTCTTTCTGATACGAATAAATTTCATTTACAATTATCTAGTTATTTAAGTTTAATTTATCCTGAACTTAAGGTTTTATACTATGCTTCAAAGGAAAAAGATAAGTTATTAAGGAGCAATACAGACTTAGGATTAAGCATTGAAATAGGTTCCATTGCACAAGGAATTTTAGATGCTAATTTATTTATTAAAACGGAAAAACTTATTTATAGTTTACTCGATTATCTAGAAACATATAATCAAAATAAGATTGAGGAAAAAAGTCATAATTTAGTTTTTTATGAAGTATTTGAAAGAATTGATTATCCCAGAGACGGGGAAGACATCACAGCAATGATTCATCCTAATTTACAATTTAAAGATTATCAACCTATTAATTCTGGCGATCCTTTATTTCTCACTTTTGAAGGCGAAAACATCCTTTATAAAGGACTTTCTGAAGTTTATCCTGTCTTTATTAACGAAGCAGCTTATTATGAAAAAGGAATCGCTATGTGTTTAACAAAAAGGCGAGAAATAACTGTTACATTTCACTAAAATTGATAGAAAGAATTGTTCAAGGGAACATTAATCGTAAAAGTAGGTAATTGAACACCAATCAATCTATTCTTGATATTGCTTTAAATTGTGGATACTGCCCTTTACACCCAGTTTGGCAAGTGGTTAAAGCCAAAATATCCTCCACCTAACCAGGCCAAAAATTTTCATGGGCAGAAAGAAACCTTGAGTGTTAACTAATTATTGTATAATTTCCACTACAACAAATGAATTAAAAATTGTGTACTGATGGTGGAAATTTAAGGAAAATTTAATCATTTTCAAGATGACAATACTGTGTCCATTAATCTTGAATAGGTAACGTTGTAGCGATCGCACAATTAATCCTGTTGCTTCTGTAGTTATCTCAATAGTAGGATGTCCCCCGCAGATTGTAGATTTTTCCCTGTTTTTTAACAAGGATTTGTGAACATCGTGTAACAATTGGCATAAAATCACAAGACATAAGTAAACAGATCAACAATAATTACAAAGGCTAATCATAAATACCAAGCTCTTAAACGTTTTTCTGTCTATAAGATTACAGGTAAATGCAATTTATTGTTAAAATTTTATTGTTTCTAAAATATACAATAAAAAAATGGAGGAATGACAACGTTGAGATTCATTCAGAAAATAGTAACAGGGATCAGTGTTTCTGTAATGGGAGTTTTGTCTTTAACCCCTAGTTTAGCTCAAACACCACTAATAGAAGTCAAAGCAGAAAAGGCACTGAAAGAAATGCTTAACTATCTTAAAGATAAATCCTCTTTAAAGTTTCAAGCAAATATTGCTGAAGATTTGGTTTTTAGTAATGGTCAAAAAATTCAAATTGGTGCAATAGTAAATGTTAAAGTGCGCCGTCCCGATAAACTAAACATTAATTATCAAGGCGATCGTAATCATGTCCGATTTTATTTTGACGGGAAAACCTTTACAATGGAAGGATTAACTAATAATGTTTATGCTAACTTTTTAGCTCCTTCAGATGTGGATAATATCAATAAATTAGTCAATCAAATAGGAGAAAAACTGAATATCACTTTACCGTTAGGAGAAATTATTTCTACAGATAATGATTTAGAAAGTATCAAAAACAGAATTAACAGTGGTATTTACGTTGGAGAAAGTCAAGTTCATGGTATTCTTTCTCATCATTTAGCCTTTACTCAAGATAATCTTGATTGGCAACTTTGGATCGAAAAAGGAGAACAACCCCTTCCTAGAAAATTAGTAATTACCTATAAAAAAGCTCCCTCTTCTCCTCAATATTATGCTATATTATCTAATTGGAACTTTGACCCTATTTCAGCACAAGATCCAGCATTTTCTTTTCAACCTTCCACTGATGCTGACAAAATTGATTTTCTCATTATTGAACCAAAATAGTTTCTTAAATTAGTAAAGTCATGAAACAATTAATTAATAAAAAAACTCCGATTTTTTCTATCATTTTTACCCTGATATTATTTGTAAATTATGGGCTACCAAGCTACTTAATTGAAGCAGAAGCCAGAGGGTTTAGCAGGGGTTCAACCCGTGGGAGAAATCGGCAGATTAATCGTAGTGGTCGTCAAGGATCTCGGCAAATTAACCGTGATAGTCGGCAATTTGATCCTGGATCTCGTCAAAATAACCGTCAAGGTAATCGTGACAGTCGGCAAACTGATCGCGGATTTAACCAAGAAAACCGTCAAGGTAATCGTGATAGTCGCCAAGAAAATCGTCAAGGTAATATTGACAATCGTCGAGAAAATCGTGAAGAAAACATCAATAATCGCCAAAACAACCGTCAAGAAAACATTAATAATCGTCAAGACTTTAGAAACGATCGCTGGGATGATGTTAGTGATTGGCGCGACCAACGTTGGGACTATTGGAATGATTGGAATGATTGGGCAAATACCAGATATTGGGTGGGTGTAGGAGTCTCATTATTAGCAATTCCTGCCACTGCGATCGCTGTTTCTGCTGCTAACCAAGACTATTATTATAATGAGGGGGTTTATATGCAGCCTCAAGGCGATTCTTATGTAGTAGTTTCGGCTCCTGTTGGTGTAGTTATATCGACTCTTCCTGATGGTTATATTCCTGTTTCAGTTAACAGTTCTAACTATTACTATTATGGTGGAGCATTTTATCAAACATCTTCTGGTGGTTATATGGTTGTTCAAGCTCCTGTAGGTGCTATCGTACCATTTATTCCCGACGGATACGAAACAACGGTTATGGGAGGGACAACTTATTATCGGTATGGAGGGGTTCGTTACCAACCTGTTTATGATGGGGGTGATTTAGTCTATAAAGTTGTCTCGTGAAGTACCCTACTTATAAGACTCATCAGGTTTTTCTTGCCTTGTTTTAAGTTAATTTTTACTCCAACTTGAATGTCTAAATCTGATTAGACTTTAGATAAGCCCATTAGTTTGTATTTAGCTAAAAACCGGCTAATTACTGTAGAGCTAAATACTAATTTTTTGTAAGTCTGAGACAAAATTAATGTAATCAACCAACATCTTATGTACAAAAAAGTGATTCAAAAACTGATTGAACAATCACCACTTTCAATTGATACTGAAATACAACTGACAGGGAAACCTCCAACTATGGCTAATTCCGAATTTCTTACCAATAAAGAACAGGGTGACTGGGCTGAATCAGTAGTCTATAATTCAATTAATGAGTTTTCTAAAGAATATTTTGCAATTAAATATGGACGTTCTGAATCAATAGCTGCCGGTGATAAAGGGTTTGCAAAATTTTATCAAGAATATAAAAATGAATTGAATGCAATTGGCAAAAAACCAGATATTTTGATTTATAAAACATCAGATTTTCCAGATAAAAATGTTGATATTAATAATAACGAAAATATAGAAAAAGCTATAGCGGCTTTAGAAGTCAGATCGAGTTCTTTTCTTGTCAATAAATATGATGCTTTCATGACTCAAAGACAACAAACTGCTATTGATCGGTGCAAAGCTATACGTCAAGAAATTATTTCTGGTGATCTTGCTAAGTTCCTTGAAAATAAGAAGAAACCTATTTACGATCACATACTAGACGCAACAGATGAAACGTTTAAAGAATTGAAATTTAGGCTTCCTTCTTCTTGGTTATCAACTTCTGAAGGCACAAAGCTTACTAAACTTTTAAAGGAATTAAGAGAAAATATAAAGATTTTGAAGAAACGTGATTATCTTAGTATTACTCCTAAAATGGAAGATATTCCTTTAGTAAATAGATGGATACAACAATATAATGTCAAACACTTTTATTTACAAGTCTTTTTTGACAAAGGTTATATAATTTCATTTCAAAATATTCTTGAATTAGTAGCTGATGATACAAATCAAGGAGATTATTTCTCAATTGAGAAAGATTCTAAAAATCAAGAAAAAACAACAATAAAAATTAATATTAAAGTAGGAAAAGAAATTATTAGTAAAATTGAAATGCCAGAACATAAATCAGAACAAAAGGAGTTGGATAGAGGAAGATTACTTTTTTATGTTACATTTAAAGGAGGAAAAGGCTATCTTGATAAAGAAGTTTTTATGAAGGATATTATCAATGCGTGAATCCAATTATATTGTCAATACTCCTATTCGTTATAGAAAAGACTATGGACAGTTTTTTACTCCCCCATTAATTGCTACTATCATGGTAGAATGGGTAACAGAAAATAAGCCTAAAACTATTCTAGATCCCGCTTTTGGTTTAGGTATTTTTTATGAAGAAATAAGTAAACTAAGTTTAGAATATAAATGGCATTTTACAGCTTATGAAATTGACAAAAATATTTTGAGTTACTTAGATAACATTCAAAATAGAAGCAATCTAAATATTCATAATCAAGATTATTTAGGAACAGATATAAACTATTATGATGCTATTATTTGTAATCCTCCTTATATGAGGTTTCAAAAATTTATCAATCGACATGATATACTTCCAAAAATAGAAAAACAAATCGGTAAAAAATTAGTTGGATATTCTAACATTGCATCAATTTTTCTCATCAAAGCATTACAACAACTTAATAGTGACGGAAGACTTGCTTTCATTCTTCCTTTTGAATTTTTTAATACAGGATATGGAAAAGAAATAAAAAAAACACTGATTGAAAAAAATCTTTTAAAACAGATTATTATTTTTGCTAACGAAAAAGATATTTTTCCGGATGCGACTACCACTATTTGTATTTTATTGTGTCAAAATAATCAAGTTAAACAAAAAATAAAAATAACTAATATTAATAGTAACCAAGAAATTAAAGAAATCTCTAATATTAGTGAATATTATCATCATCAATTAGAAAATTTTGAATTACCTTACCAGAAGAAATGGACACCGATTATTTCATCTTTAATTTCTGAGCAAAAAATTCCTAAAGCTTTCTGTAAACTATCAGACTATGGTGCATTTAAACGAGGTATTGCAACCGGTGCTAATGATTTCTTTGCTTTGAATAAAAGTAACATTGAACAGCTACAAATTAATCAACATAATATTTGTTTATGTATTACGAAAAGTAATTTGATAACACAAGCTATTTTTACCAAAAATGACTTACAATTATTGGTAAAACAAGATAAACCGATTTACTGTTTAGATGTAGAAAAAATAAACAATGAAGCAGTTATGAATTATATTAAATTGGGGGAAGAAAAAGGATATCATCAAAGATATTTAACTAAAAGTAGAAAACCTTGGTATAAACTAGAAAAACGTGAACCTGCGCCGATTTTATTTGGTGTTTTCAACCGAGGAAAATTAAAAGTTATTCGTAATTTTACCACTGCAATTAATTTTACTTGTTATCATGGTTTTTATCCAAATATATTTGGACAAAATATTATTAATCAACTATTCATTTATTTAATTAGTGACGTTGGACAAGACATTATCAAAATGAATAAAAGAAGTTATGGAAATAACCTAGATAAATTTGAACCAGGGGACTTAAATAATAGTTATTGTCCGAATGTTGAGCAACTTAATTCCATGAATGAACAAGAAGTCAACGAAATTATTGCAATTGCCAACATGGACAAAAAAGAAGCTATTATTATGAGTAATAAATTAATAGAGAGAATTATTAACTACTAATTATTATTTTAGTTTTTTAGTATTTTCAACTAAACTCATAATGATGGATAATCGTGAGCAATTCTAAGGTAACAGATTTTGTATGAGAATGTTATAATAATCTCAAAACAATGTTAAATCATCAATCAAAATATATTTACTTACACGGGTTTGCGTCGAGTCCCCAGTCCACAAAAGCGCAAAAATTCAAAGCTTTATTTGCTGCCGAAAATATCCCTTTAATTATTCCTGACTTGAATCAAGATAATTTCTATAATCTAACCTTAACCAGACAAATACAACAAGTATCAACCTATATAGAAAATGATCTCACTCCTGTCACTTTAATCGGGTCAAGTTTAGGGGGATTAACCGCAGCTTTCGTAGCAGAAAAACACGAAAAAGTCAAGCAATTAATTTTATTAGCACCCGCCTTTAAATTCTTTAATCATTGGGTCAATAATTTAGATAAAAATATTCTCAATAATTGGAAAAATCAAGGAGAATTATCTATCTATCACTATGGATATGAGCAAGAATTACCCTTAAGTTATCAATTTATTGAAGATGGAAAAACCCATGATGAAACTAGGTTAAAGCGTCCCGTCCCCACTTTAATTTTTCATGGTAAAAACGATGAAGTTATCCCTATTGAATCCAGTTATGACTACAGTAAAACAAGAGAATGGGTAACATTAAGAGAACTTGACAGCGATCATGGATTAACCGACATGATCCCTGAAATTTGGAGACAGAGCAAACGATTAATATTCTAAAACCATCACAAAAAATCACATAAAACACTTTCTTAGGGTTATTTTTGTAGAGTTTACGGTTTAATAGAGATTAGGAAAAATTTAGAACATCGAGAGGAGTTAATCAAAAACAGTGTTTGTCCTCAATGGTTATGAATACGTACTGGGTTTTCTACTCGCTTGTAGTTTAATCCCCATTCTCGCCTTAACTGCATCCAAAATTTTACGGCCCAGTGGTGGCGGACCCGAAAGACTGACCACCTACGAGTCTGGAATGGAACCCATTGGCGGGGCTTGGATTCAATTCAATATCCGTTATTATATGTTTGCCCTGGTATTTGTGGTATTTGATGTAGAAACCGTCTTTCTTTACCCTTGGGCCGTTGCCTTTAGTCGCTTAGGTTTACTGGCCTTTGTCGAAGCTTTGATCTTCATTGCCATTTTAGTGGTCGCCCTGGTTTATGCTTGGCGGAAAGGCGCGTTAGAATGGTCGTAAAACCTAGCAATCATCCTCAATCCTTGAATTGTTGTACATTGATCATTATTAATCTCCTATGAGTCCGAACCCAACCTCCGATCTATCCGCCTTAGAGCAGTTGCAAAAGGAAAAAATCCTCAATCCGGCTGCGCGTGGCCAAGTTACTCAAGATTTGTCAGAAAATATAATCTTAACCACCGTCGATGATCTGCACAACTGGGCAAGATTATCCAGTTTGTGGCCCTTGTTGTACGGAACCGCTTGTTGTTTCATCGAATTTGCAGCCCTCATCGGCTCTCGCTTCGATTTTGACCGTTTTGGTCTCGTCCCCCGTTCTAGCCCCCGACAAGCGGATTTAATCATCACTGCGGGAACGATCACCATGAAGATGGCCCCTGCATTGGTGCGTCTTTATGAAGAAATGCCCGACCCCAAATATGTGATTGCCATGGGTGCTTGTACCATTACCGGGGGAATGTTTAGCAGCGACTCTACAACCGCCGTCAGAGGGGTAGATAAGCTCATTCCTGTGGATGTTTATATTCCCGGTTGTCCTCCCCGTCCAGAAGCCATTTTCGACGCGATCATCAAACTGCGGAAAAAAGTGTCTAATGAGACGATCCAGGAACGGGCTACAGTGATGGAACAAACCCACCGTTACTATAGTACCCCTCACAAGATGAAAGCGGTTTCTCCCATTTTGACCGGGAAATATTTAGCCACGCCTACCCGTCAAGCACCTCCCAAAGAATTGACCGAAGCGATCGGCATGGAAGTTCCCCCCGCTTTACTGTCCCAGAAACAGAAGGAGGAAGCATAAGATGGTTGATGAGAATACCCCAGATAATGCCCCAGAAACCGAAGAAACTGCGATTATAGAAGCAGGTCCTGTGTCCAGTTGGTTAGCAGAAAATGGCTTCGATCACGATCTTCTTGAACCGGATCATTTGGGGATCGAGTTAATTAAGGTTTCCCCCGATTTTTTGATCCCCTTATCCACTGCATTGTACGCCTACGGGTTTAATTATTTACAATGTCAGGGTGCTTATGATCTAGGGCCAGGAAAAGAACTGGTTAGCTTCTATCATTTGGTGAAAGTCAGCGATAACTGCGACAAACCAGAAGAAGTGCGTCTTAAGGTCTTTTTACCGAGAGATAACCCCCATGTTCCTTCTGTTTATTGGATCTGGAAAGCAGCCGATTGGCAAGAGCGGGAAAGTTATGATATGTATGGCATTATCTACGATGGTCATCCCGATCTTAAACGGATTTTGATGCCGGAAGATTGGATTGGTTGGCCCTTGCGAAAAGATTATGTTTCCCCTGATTTTTACGAGTTACAAGACGCTTATTAAGGTTACTGTCTTGTTATTCTTATTCCCTTCAACTTTCGTTAGGTTGGGGGGATTTTTTGTTTAATTATTTTACTATGAACATTCTTTTAAAAGAAGCGTGAGAACATAATGATAACTTACTTTATTCTATTGTCTTAGTTTCATAAATAACCTGTTTATTTTTTGTTTGCTTAATCACTTTTTTATCGATTACAGCTTGCTTCAGCCATTTGCGTAATTGCCCAATTTGAATATCAAGATGAGTAGCTAAAGATTTATCATCTTGTGGCGTTTTGAGTTCTTGAATAATGATAGGTAGAACAGCATTATAAAGTCTTTCTGACGGTGATTTTATGCTTTTAAAGTCAGAAGGAATATCCTCTTCTTGTGATCGAGAATTAGTTTCTTTATATGAAATAGTAGAAGGATTATCGTTACTAAATAAATTTAATTGAGTATTCTTATCAGTTCCTCTAGATTTATAGTCTAATATTTTAGTTTCAATTAATTCTTTTAGAGGATGATTCCAAGGAGGTTCTGGGAAAGGAATTGCCCCTTTCTTTAATAAGGCTTGATTTCCCTTTGGTAGAGTTCCTTGAGTTCTTATTAAAATAGGAATCTCTTTAATTTTATTTAAAGCTTCCGTCGCCCCTGCCCATGTTCCCCCACTGTTATAATCAGAACTAATAACTAATCCATAATCAGCCAAAGCATAAATATATTTATTACGTCCCATAGCATTACCAGCATTAAAAGAAGCATTGGGATCAACCGCAGAGATTAAAGTTAAATTTCCCTCTTTAATACTAGGACGATATTTTCCATTAACAGACGCTTTAAGCAAGTTATTAGCTAATACTCCAACGACTGTACCTCCCGCTTTTAATGTTCCTAACATAGAAGCTTGATCAACCCCTTTTGCACCCCCTGAAATCACTTGTATATTTTGTTCTGCACAAGTTTCTACAACTCGATAAGTATACTCTAACCCTTCTTGAGCCACATGACGAGAACCAACAACCGCTAAACCTCCTTTAAATAGTAAATCTTGATTACCAATTCCATATAAAATTGGAGGAGCTAAGTTTTTTAATTGTTGTTTTAATCTTTCAGGATAGTTATTATCAGCACGACTGATAATCCATAACCCTTGATTGAACCATTTTTCAACCGTTAAAGCTAATAAACCCCCTCTTTGTAGCAATGCAACTAATCGGTTAGAATCTAATTTATTGATTTTTAACTGAGGAAGACGATTAATAAAATGAGGGTTAAGTAAGTCTTGAGGGAACATATTTTCTTCTCTTAACCAACTGGCAAGACTATTATATTCGCCAAGGGTTAAAGGTACAGGTTTAGTTTGACGATTTTGACCAAAACCTGCACAAAGAAGTAAAATAGCTTGAGTGTCAGACGAAAGCATAATTAAGATAAAGAATTGATAGCTAAAGTTGTAGGGAAAACTTGACCACTTCCTGATTGACGCAATAATGCAGAAACGACGGTTAATGTCCAACGAGAATCAACAAAATCATCGACTAAAAATAGTGATTCTGGCATTACTTTTTCCTTATCAATCCTAAATACTCCATCTAAATTGTGTGCTTGTTGATAACTGTTATTCATGGTTTTTTGTGGTGGATTTGTCTTAATTTTCTCAACCACTGCAATAAAAGGAATTTGTAAACGACGAGCTAATCTTTGACTAAAATTAGGGACTAAATGGGGACGATTTAGAGAAGGAATACAAGTTATCCAAGTGGGTTTAGGTTGAGGATTCCAGCGTTCAATCATTTTCGCCATTGCTTCTACTAATTGATCATCAAAATGATTCGTTTCATATTTTCCCTGTTTTACTAACTGTCCCCATCCAGCATCTCCCCATAAACATAATGCTCGGCCCGTTTCTGCTTTTAATTCTGGTTTAATTCTACCTGAAAAGTTATACACAGAAAATGCACCTTTTGACGGCCATTGTTTTCGAGGTTCAATGATTTGATCACTGCGTTTGAGAAACATAACCGCTTGATTGACGACATTAGAAGAATAGGTAACAGGGAGTAAAGATTTCCCTAAACAAACGGCACATTTTCCGCAAACAGTAGGATTTTCATCATCTAAAGCAGAGGCTAAAAACTGCATTAAACAACGGTTACTGCTCATATAATCCCGCATTTGATCTTGTTCTTGGTAACGAATACGGGTTAATTGTTCAATTTTTTGTCGATTGGGTTGATAATTAACGGCTGTTGCATACCATTTTGACCCTTGTTTCGTTACAGGTGCAGGAAATTCTAGGGACAGTAACTTTAATACTTTATTAATCTGTCCCCTCGATAGGTTTAAAACTTTCTCTAATTTTGGCACTGATAACCCATCTTCCGCCGATTCTAGAGCATTTAAAACTTCTTGGTTGTGAGCTTCTGGAGGAAAAGCGTTTTCGATAAAATACTGGGTAATTTCTTCGTCTTCATCTCCATTTAAAAGAATTCCATAAGCTTGCTCCACTGCTCTTCCTGCCCTTCCCACTTGCTGATAATAGTGAACAACTGAACCAGGACGCTGATAATGTATCACAAAACCTAAATCGGGTTTATCAAATCCCATTCCTAAGGCCGTGGTTGCTACTAATACCTTAATTTCATTGTTTAACAGTTGATCTTCTAAATGTTCCCTGATGTTTGTTTCTAACGCTCCATAATAAGCTTCTGCATCAATTCCTTGGTGTTTTAACCAGTCGGCCACTCTTTGAGCGTCTCTTACCGTTAAGGTGTAGACAATACCAGAACTCGGTAAAGTAGGAATATATTGTGCTAACCAAGCTAAGCGTGCGGCAGGATTAGGAAAATAGATATTTTGCAGTTGCAAGCTTTGTCTGGTTAAATTTCCCCTACTAATTTTTAAACTTTCTCCTAGTTGTGCTTTAATATCATTGACTACTCGATTATTTGCTGTTGCTGTAGTGGCTAAAACAGGGATATTGGTCGGTAAAACTTGCAAAATACGAACAATGCGTCGATAGTCTGGCCTAAAATCGTGTCCCCAATCAGAAATACAGTGCGCTTCATCTACAACAAATAAACCAATACGAGAAGCCATAGGAATTAAAATATCCTCTCTAAATTGGTCATTTGCTAATCTTTCAGGAGAAATAAGTAAAATATCAATATTTCCTGCTACTATCTTTTCTTGAACTTCATTCCACTTTTCCGTATTGCTAGAATTTATAGTCTCTGCTCGAACATTTATCCGTTGTGCAGCAGCAATTTGGTTACGCATTAAAGCCAGCAACGGTGAAATTAATAAAGTTATTCCTGCTCCTTGATCTCGCAATAGTCTTGTTGCGATAAAGTAGACTAAACTTTTACCCCATCCTGTGCGTTGAACGACTAATAAACGAGAGCGATTTTGCACTAACTCTGAAATAGCTTCCCATTGCCCTTCTCTAAAGTT
>JASJBX010000077.1 GCA_030066295.1 Crocosphaera sp. | reverse complement strand
TTCCGAGGACACCTCGGAATTACGCACTCGCTTTATTTATTGGTCAAAATTCATCCCCATCTAAAATGTGGGGATTTTTAATGTATTTTTAGATGGGGACTTCTTTTGACATTTTTGTTAAAAATAAAGAAAAGAGTTGGACATAAGCCGGATTCTGTTCAATGGAGAGTTATCTATCTGGGACGTATGTTACCAAACGCCTCATGCGGTACACCTAAAACGGGACAGGAAAAAGACCAACCTTTTGCCCCTCCGACCTTGCTCCCAACCGGGGTTTACCGAGCCAGTACCTCACGATACTGCTGGTGCGCTCTTACCGAAACACCTTTGCACCCTTACCCCTAATCTTAGAGGCGGTATTTTTCTGTGGCACTATCCTCACGCTCACGCGCACTGGGCGTTATCCAGCAAGTCTGGTCTTTCGGGAGTCCGGACTTTCCTCGAATGGGTTCCATTGACCCACCCGCAACTCTCGCGCCAACTCTTTTCTCATTCTATTACGGATTTCATATTACCTTTAGTTTCGCGGGGTAATTCTCCAAAAAGTTTTTGATAATCTCTTGCTAACTGTCCCCGATGCAAAAATCCTAAATCTTCAGCGAGATCATTAATGTTCATTTGAGGATTTTTAAGCATAGATTGACGCAAATAATTAAGACGCAGTTGTTTTAAATAAGCTTTCGGAGTCGTTTGATAAAAATCTTTAAATATATATTCTAAAGCCCGTTTGCTTACCCCTATTTCTTGACAGGATGCTATTGCCGAGACTTAAATAATAAAGATCCTTTTTTAGCTATTTTGCAAGATGCTCCTATTTCTATTCATCAAAGAAACGTCACTCTTCCTGATAGTTTAGCCAATGTGATTGATCTCGCTTTACAAGATAATCCTGAACTGCATTTTAAAGATGTAAAAACCTTTAAACAAGCATTAATAAATAGCTTTTAATTTGTTAGAATAATTAAAAGAAAAGAGTTGGACGTATCTAGTCTTTTTTAGACAGGGGAATATTAGGCCGAGCAAAAGGTTCAAACCAACCTCTGCGCCAGAAAAAGAAAATTAATCCCCCTGCGATCGCTCCCATCAACCCTAAACAGATAAAATAACCCCAACGGGTATGAAGTTCAGGCATATGTTCAAAGTTCATGCCATAAACCCCGGCAATAAAGGTAAGGGGAATAAAAATAGTGGAGACAACGGTTAATACTTGCATTACCTCGTTCATTTTATTGCTCATGGAAGATAAATAAGCATCCATCAAGGAAGAGGCTAATTCTCGATAGGTTTCCACAATATCTAAGATTTGAATGACGTGATCGTAACAGTCTCGAAAATAAATTTGTGCTTCGGAACTAATTAAGGAACTCTCTCCTCTTACTAACATATTGGTCACATTTCTTAAGGGCCAAATAGCCCGACGTAAGGCTAATAATTCCCGTCGAATCACATAAATTTCTTTTAATTGACTGGTATGAGGGGACATAGCCAGTTCATCTTCTATATCTTCGATGCGATCGCCATAATCTTCTAAGACGGGAAAATAACCATCAATAATTGAGTCTAACAATAAATACATTAAATAGTCGGCCTCTTGTTGTCTCACTTTTCCCTGATTGGCCCGTATTCTTTCTCTAACAATATCAAAACAATCTTCGATTTCTTCTTCTTGAAAGGTTAGTAAATATTTACTACCTAACACAAAACTCACTTGTTCGCTTTCAAATCCGACTTCGTTGGCGTTGGGGCGAACCATTTGCACAATTAAGACTAATTGTTCGTTATAATCTTCTAGTTTGGGTCGTTGGGGAACGTTAACCACATCTTCTAATAATAAGGGATGAAGTTTAAAAATGTCCCCGATTTGTTTAAGAACCCGTTCACTTCCTAACCCTTGAACGTCCATCCAGGAAATGGTATTGGTCCCTAAATAGGGGGTTAATGCTTTGGGGGTAACATCTACTTTGCGAATAGCATGGGTTTGATCATAGTCAATTAAAACGATACGGGAAGGTTTGGCATCCGGTTCTATATTTAACTTTCCGGGTTCGCTACCCGGTTCATCAAAAAAGTAGTCAAAATAATCGGATTCTTCTTCTTTTTCTAGTTCTTCTGGGTTTAATAGTTGGGGTTCGGTAATGGGTGATTGTGTCATACGTTATCTTAGGTTATCTGTTATTTTTTATAGTCTAAATGTAATCCCATAATAATCAAATCTCTTTCGATGTTATCCAATTTAGCTACTTTTGGCAAGTATCCCCATTGTTGAAAGTTATATTTTTTGAATAAATTCAAGCTGGGTTGGTTATGGGCAAAAATAAAGCCGAGTAGATTGGTTAATCCTAATTTTGGACTTTCTGCTATCACGTATTCTAAGAGTTTTTTACCAATACCTTGACCTCGGGATTTTTCCCCAATATATAAACTAATTTCTGCGGTACTTTTATAAGCTGGACGACCATAAAAATGTTGTAAACTCACCCAACCGATGACTTGATTATTATTTTCTATCACCCAAATGGGATAATGTTGATGATCTCTGTCTTGGAACCATTTTAAACGGCTATCTACTGTTATTGTTTGTAAATCTCCTGTGGCAATACGACTGGGAATACTATCATTATAAATCTCCACAATGTCCCTTAAATCTTCTAGATTTGCTCGTCTTATTTTTTCCATGTTATCATTCCTAAATATCAGTATTGAGTTTATTTTTACAGCTATACCGCTACGCGAAAGGCACTCATGCAAAAGGCAAAAGGCAATCATTAGGTGAGAAAGGGGTTTCAGCGTTTGTCAATGTCAAACACCAAAATGCGTAGTGCTATATATGATTGATTATTTGTCCAGTCTCCATAGATTCTTTTGACATTTGACAAGAGTCAGGAGCAGGATTATAGCTCTATATTTACATACGTTTATACAGTGAGCTTTACTTATGTTTGACTACTTATTTAGCTATCAGCTTAAAAAATATCGAGAGTTTAATCGAGTTAAGTGACTCAATTATTGCTGTTTTAATTTTGTTCATTTTTTCAGAGTTAAATCTTTTGATCAACTGCTTTTTTATAGAGTTTTTGGATAGTTTTGAGAATTTTATCCAAGGCTGATTTAGGAGAGTCTTGAGCCGGATCAAGTAATTGTAATTTAGTCAAAAGTTGTGCTTCTTGCATTTGGACATCTCCATCGCTATAAATTAAAGCACTTAAGGTTTCTAATAATTCTTGGTAGTCATTGGTGCTAGGATTATCTCCTAAGTATTCTTCTAACCATTGATAACATTGATTAGGCTGAACCGGTTTTAATTCCGATAACAAATCTTTCAGATCACTCTCTTCCGATAAGCCATGGCGTTCGGCCATTCGTTTTAAATACTCCCTTTCTTCTACTTGAATAATGCCATCGATCCAAGCTGCACCAATGAGAATTTTTAGTAGTTGTTTATTTTTATTGTGAGCATTCATTATTGATCACCAAGGTATTTTTTTCTGTCTTTATGATGGATTAAGTTTGAGATAAATCGGTATTCTATTACCCTTTCTTCAACTTCACCATAAAAAAACCGTCACTATTCTGCTCATGGGGAAGTATTTCTATCCACTCTGATGATGTCACCAAGGAAGAAAAAAGCCAATTAGAGGAAGGGTTTTCTCTGTACCAATGGGAATGACGACTTAAAAAGGTTTCGATAATCTCTTGGTTTTCCCTGGGGTTAAGGGTACAGGTAGCATAGACAAGGGTTCCTTGGGGTTTGACCCATTGGGCTGCTTGGGTTAAAATTTCTAGCTGTAGAAGGGATAAGTCTTGAATGTTTTCTGGGGTCTGTCGCCAACGAATGTCTGGATGTCGGTGTAAAGTCCCTAAACCGGAGCAAGGAACATCCACTAAAACCCGGTCTGCTTTGTTGATAAATTGTCTTAAATGACGACTATCTCCTTCAATTAGGGTAATACTGTTTAATTGTAGTCGCTGAAGGTTTTCTTGCACTTTTTTGAGACGGGAGGGAGTGCGATCGCAAGCAAAAATAGTGCCTTGATCCCCCATCAACTCAGCAATATGGGTGGTTTTTCCCCCTGGGGCCGCGCAAGCATCGATGATAGTTTCTCCAGGTTGGGGATCGAGTAAGTAACTCACCAGTTGTGCGCTGCTGTCTTGTACGGTCCAATGACCGTCTGTAAACCCTGGTAAAGTTGCGATCGCTCCTATCTTACCTTGTAATCTTAAGGCACAAGGAAAAGGGGGGATGGGGGTTACGTTAACCCCTGCTTCAGTCAGTTGGGTTGTCAGGGTTTCTCGAATGGTTTTTAAGGGGTTAAGGCGAATGTCAAGGGTAGGGGTTTGATTAAACCAATGACAGAGTTGTTCGGTGGGATCTTCTCCCCATTGTTTCACCCAAGTTTCGATCATCCAGTCGGGAAAACTATAGTGAATGGCTAGTTTTTTGATGGGGTCCTTGGGTAAAATCAAGGGGTCCTGGTTGGCTTGAACACTGCGAAGATATTGCCGCAAAATGCCGTTAACGACCCCTGACAGCCGTTGTAATTTATTTTCTTTGGCTAATTCCACGCTGGTATTAACGGCAGCAGAAGGGGGAATATTGTCGAGGTATCGGAGTTGATAGAGTCCAATCTGAAGGATACGTCGTAAGTCTGGGGGTTGTTGTTGTGCCTTTTTTTTTCCCAGTTGATCGATGAGGCTATCTAGGGTCCGTTGATGGCGAATAATACCGTAGACTAATTCGGTGCATAAACTGCGATCGCTAGGATTAAGATTGCTTCGATTTAACCCTTTATTTAAAGCGAGATCGGTATAACTTTTTTTTCGATCAATTTGTCGTAAAATTTCTAAGGTGAGTTGGCGGGCGTTCAGGGTTTTTTGAGTAGGACACATCTATCAAAAGTATGATTCAAAATTTTTTTAGGGTTGATTAACTCCGCACTCGTGACGGTTTCTGATTTCTTGCATTACCCAATGGGTTGCTTGCTTATTAGTCATGGGTTTAGCAAAGAAATAACCTTGTCCTAATTCACAGTTTAAGCCTTGTAATTGATTAAATTGTTCTCGGGTTTCAATCCCTTCTGCGACGACATTCATCCCTAAAGTGTGGGCTAAATTAATAATCATGGGAACAATTGCTTTATCAGAAATGCCTAATTTATTGATAAAAGAACGGTCAATTTTTAAGGTATCAATGGGAAATTCGTGTAACCGACTCAAAGAAGAATAACCGGTGCCAAAGTCATCAATACATAAGCCTAATCCTAGGTTTTTTAACTGTCTGACTCTTCGGGTTTCCTCTTGAACGGTTTCTAATAAAGAACTTTCGGTAATTTCTAGTTTTAACTGTGTTCCCAGAATCCCAGTGTTTTCTAATAATTGATTCAATCTTTCATCCCATTTCTCTTGTTTTAATTGTTGTGCCGAGACGTTAACATTGATCACTAAGTTACCCGCTTTTGTGTTTAAATTTTGCCATGTTTGTAATTGACGGCAAGCTTGTTCTAGTACCCACCAACCAAGAGAATTAATCAGTCCACTTTCTTCAGCAACGGGAATAAATTCTACAGGGGAAATTTTTCCTTTAATGGGATGTTGCCATCTTAATAGGGCTTCAAATCCGCTTAAATGACCAGTATTTAATTCAACAATGGGCTGGTAATATAAGGAGAGTTGGTTGTTTTTTATAGCTTGTCTTAGATCGGTTTCTAATTGAATACGGGTTAGAGCATCGGCTTTTATTTGTGGATTAAAGACGGCATAATTTTCTTTTCCTTCTGTTTTGGCCTGATACATGGCTAACTGAGCATCCCGAACCATAATTTCTGCTTTATTATACTTGGTTTTATTCAAGTTGATGCCAATATGAACCCTGACAAATACTTGATTATTGCTCACTTCAAAGGGGAACTGAATAATATTTAAAATTCGTTTAGCAATTAAGATAATTTCTCGTACTGATTGATTTCTAACTAGGAGAATTAATTCATCTTCTCCTAGTTTTGCTAGGGTATCTTCTCCTCTTAATTTAGTTTGTAATCGTCTCGTTATTTGAGTCAGCAATTCTCTATCTTGGCTGGTATTTAAACTCTCATTTAATAATTGAAAATTATCTAGATGAATCAACAAAATTGCCAAAGAATACTCAGAAGATTCTCTTGATTCTAATAATGTTGTTTCTAAATATTGGTAAAACCATTGACCATTAGGTAAATTGGTAATCGGATCTCTTAAGTTACTTCCTAGTAATTTCTCTTTGTTATCTATGTTTTTCCTTGTTTCTTCAACAGTGCCTTGATAATAAATAATTTGGTCATACTGGTCATAAACCGACCAAATCGTTTTTTCAACATCAATAATTTCCCGATTTTTACAATAAATTTGTGATTGAAAATTGATAATTTCTCCATCACCCTGCAATATCTTTAAAAGGGTATCATGATCTTGTGGGGTAACATAGAGTTGATTGGCTAGATCATGAATGGTCGTTAGCAAATCTTGCGGACTATCATACCCATACAGTTGTGCTAAAGCAGGATTAACGTCTACAAAATAACCGTCGGGACTCAGTTTAAAAATTCCTTGATTACTCTTTTCAAAAATTTTGTAATACTGTCTTTCTGCTTGAATCAAAGCTTCTTCTATCTGCTTTCTTTTACTAATATCTCGAGACACACAAAAGATTTCTTTAATGTCCCCTGTTTCTGGGTGAATTATTGCTTTACCTATGGTTTCAATCCATAGGTAATGACCATTTTTATGGGCCATGCGATACGTCACTGAAGCGAGGGATTTCTTTTCTTGTAATTCTTGATAAAATTGTTGAATTAATGACTGATCTTGAGGATGACAAAATGAGGGTATAGATCGACCGATTAACGTCTGAGGATAATATCCTAATAACGGATAAGAAACTTGAGAAACATATTGATAAATTCCTTTGGGACTATGGGTTGTCACTAAATCAGGTAAATTATCTAAAATAAAAGCGTGGGGTTGTTGATAGTTTTTAATCTTTTCTTGATTTTTCTTTTGTTGGGTGACTTCACGGGAAATACAAAGAATTTGTTCCAGTTCTCCTGTTTTTTCGTTAGGAATGACTTTGGCTGAGGTTTCTAACCAAATATAATGTCCCCCATGATGACGCATTCGATAAGTAATGGGATTGGCATTCCATTTCTGTTTAATTTGTTCGTAAAATTGTCTAATGAGATCACAATCTTCAGCATGACATAATAGTTCTGCTGATTGTCCCAGAAAGATTTTATCCTCATACCCCAATAAACATCGACAGGCAGGAGAAATGTAGAGATAAATGCCTTCTACTGTGTGGAAACTAATTAAGTCAGTTAAATGATTCAAAATTAACTGATCATAACTATCTCTTTTTTCAGATGCTTTTTTTCTTCTATTTTCTTGACTATAATTCATAGACGTTCTCGGTTACTACCTATTATTAAATATCCCCAAGGTTTATAACAGGCAACAGGGCATCAATTATAAAACTCAATGGTTAAATAAGACACAATGGAAATTAATGACTAAATACTGGCTGAATCTAGATGTTTTGAGCTATTTTCCTTTAACTCATTTTTGTTGACAAAATCTAATTATAGGCTAACACAACTCATGAGCTTTCTGTCCTCAACCAGACCACTCTTTATGTAAAGATTAACGTAATATTTGCTAAAATTCTTAATCCTTCTTTGTGAATCTTAATTTTTTATGTAAAAATAAGCAAAGATGGAACAATAATGGCTGTTAAATTGGGAGTTAGGTCAATTTTGCTCAGAGAAAAGGTGGGAACGTTATACGGGGTAAGTGTGGGGACCGGTGATCCAGAATTAATTACAGTCAAAGGACAACGGTTGTTACAAGAAGTCCCCATCATTGCCTTTCCATTAGGGGTTAACCAGAAGCCAGGTTTAGCCGAGAAAATTATTGCCCGTTGGATTACCCCACAGCAACAAAAATTACCGCTTTATTTTCCCTACCTTCAAGATGAGGGACAGTTACAACAAGCTTGGAAAGAAGCAGCAGCAACGGTATGGCCCTATCTTGACCAAGGAATGGATGTGGCGTTTGCTTGTGAAGGGGATGTAAGTTTTTATAGTACCTTTACCTATCTGGCCCAAACCCTCAGAGAAAATCACCCTCACGTTACTATCCAAACCATTCCTGGGGTTTCTTCCCCCATGGCCGCTGCTTCGATGTTAGGACTTCCTTTAACCTTTCGTTCCCAAAATCTAGCCATCCTCCCTGCTTTATATAATGTTGATGAGTTAGATCAGGTTTTGAGTTGGGCTGATGTTATTGTCTTGTTAAAAGTCAGTTCTGTCTATTCTCAAGTTTGGCAGACGTTAAATCGCTTAAATTTGTTGAACCACGCTTTTATTGTGGAACGGGCCACACAACCAGAAGAAAGAATCTATCAAAATCTACATCATCATCCTCATCTCACCCTTTCCTATTTTTCTGTGATGATTATCTACTCTGGGAAAAAAGAATAGGAAACCAGAATAGGAAACCTGTAACATTTTTTAACATCTTGTTAACCTTGATATGACGGGGCTTGAGAAAGGAAAACCCAAAATGTATTCTTTGTTACAGCAGAAAATGACTTTATTATTGGCGAGAATTAGATTATAGTGAACAGTAAGCCTTCTTAATCTACTTGGTGATTTTCTATGAGTCCGATTACCCTGCCTTTGCCTTCTGCTGCTCCCCCTTCTACCACTTACACCATTAACATGATCAAAGATGAGGTTCGTCATCTAGTGGATACTGGTGTTGTCAGTCGTCAGCAACCCTTGTATGTTCTCTGTGAGTTTATTCCGCCTCGTGAGTGGGTTTGTGTTGAAATTGAACTAGAAAGATGTGAATATTTATTGCGGGATCAGATTGGGGATCTCATGGCCCACGAATGTTGGGAGAATGATTAACTCCCTATCGTACAACAATTTTCACTATTTTGACAAGTTCCATTGTCCCATAAGTAACCAAACTATATCTTGTTACCAGTCAACCTTTTTGAATACATCCCTGAAGTCCTGATCCCCAGATTAGGGCTTAAATTATGTTTAAGGGGGTAAATATAAAAGAAAACGGAAATTTCTGCACTTCCTGACACAATTGGGGCGAGAATGTAATGACTAATACAAAAAGAATTTGCAGCTTTCCTCTGTAAGTTCGATCATTTTAAAGGTCAGGGTCTTGACTTCACTGGTTTGGTATTCGACTATGAATCTTTCCACACAATCTCCTCTTACTTTTTCCCATTATTCTCTCGATTTTATACAACAAGAAGCCCGTCATCTGGTCGACCGAGGTTTGATCAGTCGTCAACAACCGATATCTAGTCTCTGCGATTATATCCCAGCGAGGGAATGGATCTGGGTTGAACACGAACTGGAAAAATTTGAGTATTTATTACGCGATCGCATTAGTGATCTCATTAGTTGCGAAACTTGGTCCAACGACTAAGGGATAAACTGGGGTCGGAGTTCGGAAATGATCAATAATTAACCCTAATGGTCTTAACCGCTTATTTTTAGAAGCTTAAGACTTTTTTTTGTCTCTGAGATCCTCAAGTTCTTCTCTGAGGGTGATAATTTTTTCGGTAAGTTGTTGAATTTCTTGACCCACATCGGCTTTCGTTTTACTAGAGGAGGAAGGAGATACTGGGGAAGTGGTTGAGGATGATGGGGTTTTTAACCATTGATCCACAAATTCACGGGCTTCTTTTTCGGTGATTTCCCCTTTTTTTGCCCATTCCTCCGTTTTTTGGGCGATCTCCTGTTGTAATTCAGATAAGATTTGATGACGTTTTTGGGGATCTTGGAGGGTTTCTAAAATAGAAGCAGTCAAACCCACTCCCACCCGAAAAGATTGTTGTAGAAGTTGAAAGATAGTCTCTGAATTCATATTAAAGCAATCTTATTATCTCTTTATTAATTATCATGCCACAATGACCATCAATTATCAAATAAAATGTTAGGTAAGCCTACCTTTTTCGGGTTGACAAAATTACCTTGAAAATCAATAGTTTTTTCTTCATTGGTTGCAGCATCTTTAATGGTTCTTGCTTCGGCTAACGCCCTCCGTATTTCTGCTTTTTCTAAGTCATCATTCACTCCACCTAATAAGTAAATTAATAAACGACTGGCTAATTTTTTACCTGAGACTTGTATACGTTTTTTCATGGGATCATATAACACACCGTACCAAATAGATTGGGATGTATCCATATAACTGAAACCGCCAATTTCATCAAAGTAAATCAGTTTTTTTATAATACTTTTGAGGTCAATTTTTTTAGTAAATACTAAAAATCCCAACCCTTGGGCTAAAGCAATTTGTCCGACAGGACGAAATAAAAAATTTCCTTCTCCTCCTCCTTTTTCATGGTTAAATCGTCTCAATTCATAGGTTTTTACCCCTTGTTCTAACTGACGATAACTGGGTAAATTAGCTAATCCATCGAATAGTTCGGATAATAATTGTAGTCCTTCTTCAATTTCTTGATCATGGGGACGTAAAGAAATTAAGTTCTTTTTATTCTTACTTTTCCAGTGGGAAAATTTATTACCTAAATACCCTTCTGTCATGTCTTGTAAGGCTTGTAATGTGGTTAAAACTGTGGATTTATTGGCAATAGTGGCACTATCCCAATTAACCCGAGGATTCCAGTCTTTTTCGTCTCTATCTTTTAGTAAAGGATGAGTAATAGCCAGTCGTCTAGAAACAATGGCAAAGCCATCATCTTCGTTCAATAAAACTAACTGTCCTTTACTTAAAGAAATGGCCATGCGGTTAACATGAACAAATACGGATCTTACCCGTCTTCTTGCTTCTTCGTAGGTTTCTCCTTTGATGACTGCGGGGATGATTTCAATGCCGATCTTTTCTTTTGCTAAACTTTGTAATTTAAGGGGATCTAGATCATATTCTTCGATTAATTCATCGAGAGTAATGGGATTTCCTGTGGCTTTTTTATCCTTATTATAAACCTCTAATTTTCCTGTTTTTAATAACTCCATTAATCCTTGTATTCCCATTAGTCGATGTTGTCCATCAAGGGCAAAAATTGAATAATTTTCTCCGATATTTAACAAACCAATGCTATCATTCTTATCGAAAGCGGTAAAAGCATCTACACTGACCTTTGACTGACCATTACTGTCCCATTCTGATGCAGTAGAATCATTAACCCAATCTTGACTAATGACGACTAAAATGGGGGGAAATTTATGATTATTTAAAACGGCTAAATATTGGGCTAAATGTGCTTGTCTTGACCAATCTAAGGGACGTTGTTGTAGTTCTTCTATGGTTTCAGAATCACGGACAATATTGTTGGTTTTTGGATCATATTTACGGCGAAACAAAGGTAATTGCAGGGCAAAATGTACCCGACTAGCTAACCATTCTAAAGACACTGATCCTAAATAACTTTGAGTATTTCCCATCTGAGTTTTTTGTACAAAAAGTTGATCTTCACGAGACAAATATCGTTCTAAAAGTAAAGCAAGTGCTTGTTTTTCTTCGCTTTCTTGTTGTAAGAGTTGGCTGGTAATGTCTTGATCCATGTTAATTATTTTACTATGTTATATTCCGTAGGGTGGGCAACGCCCACCCTACAGGTTTTTACCTTAATTTTCAAACCAATTAATTAAGTCTTGTTCCGACTGAAAATCCAGTAAAGCTTCTCCTAACTCTTCTAGTTTTTCGATGGGTAACTTGTGGATGTTTTCTTCTATTTCAGTAGGAATTGTGCCAAAAAGACGCTTGAGAAGACGAAGGATTAAAGAAATACCTTCTTCTTGTCTTCCTTCGGCCTTTCCTTCGGCTTTTCCTTTACGAATTCCTTCAGATTCAATGCGTTGATAAATGACAGATTCTCTCATGATTTCTGACCTCAAAATGGTTTGGATAACCTCTTCTTCTAATAGTAAACCAGCAAGAATGGCGCGCCCTTCGGGCAAAGGCAAAAGTAAGCTGGAACAAGGTTTCACAACTTGGAGATATCTTAACTATAATACGTAGTGCTATATTATCATACATTTTTTATTTTCAAATTCTTATCTTCTTTTATACAACTATAATAAAGTTTTTAAAAATATTATTAATATTTTAGATTATAATAGCCTTGTTTTAAATTGGAGTTGGAGGCAATGATGGGGTTTGAGTATGTCTTACCGGTCATTCGGGGTATTCAAGGAGAACGGGAGTATTATGTTTCTATGTGTCCCTTGGGTATTCTTCCCAAGTTGTTTCCCTTACCGAATGAGGGGGTAACACCGTTTAAACGGAGTCAGCGACGGTTAAATAAGGGCAGATTGCGGAAAATTTGTCAATATATTTTAGAAAATCCTCAAGATTATGTTTTTTCTGCCATTACTGCCAGTATTGACGCGGATACGACCTTTGAAGCAGTGGGAGAGGTGGCCGAAACGCGGAAACTGGGCCGTTTACGTATTCCTATGGAGGGGAGTTTGAAGATACATGACGGGTTACACCGTCGCGTTGCGTTGGAAATGGCCTTACAAGTTAACCCACAGTTAAAATATGAAACTATCCCCGTTATTTTGTATATTTATACCGGGTTAGAACAGTGTCAACAGGTGTTTATTGATCTTAACCGTTGGGGGGTTAAGTTACCGGTTAGTTTAGCTATTCTTTATGATAACCGAGATGCGATCGCTTTGATAGTTAAAAGAGTGGTTAAAGAGGTCAGTTTTTTTAATCATTATACTTATTTGGAAGGGGATAGAATACCGAAAAATTCGGATAACTTATTGACGTTATATCAATTGTATCAAGCAACAGTTGAGTTATTAAAGGATGTTTCTGTAGAAGATGATGGGGAAAGATTTGAGTTTGTTTTGTCTTATTGGCAAGAAGTTAGTTATCATTTAGATGCCAATAAAGATGATCAAAAGTTAGATGATTTATTGTTATGGTTGGGCAAGTTTGGCAGATTATTATTGGTTGATTATCCTACAACTTGGAAAGAGAAGTTACAAAGTTTAGATATTTCAGAAATTGTGTAGGGTGGGCAAAATTTTTTACCTGGTCATTATCTGATATAAGTTTCTATTTTGCCCACCAACTGCCTTATTAATACAATTGAAATTGATTAGGAGGCGGTGACATCCAACCTAAATGTATTTTGACTTTATCAACAGCACTTTTCACACTTCCCATAGTTGCAGAAATTTTATAAGCTTTTGTTGGATCTTTAGGGTTAAGCTCAATTCTAATAATATTACCATGCCAAATTTGACTACTGTATAACCAATCTAATTGAGCTAATTGAGATACTTTAGAGCTATCAAAATAATTACTTTCTTGATCATAGGTAAAATAAAGTAAACGCCCTAATACTTCCAACCCAACACTACGCCCTAATATACAATTTTCTTTGAATTTGCCTACTTCTTCAACAGTTAAGTTTTTGACTTCTGTTTCAAAAATATGTTTGGTTTGCTCACATTCTGTAAAAAATTTATTCAAAGCGGTAACTAAAGCGATAGATGATGTTGCAACGTTCCAGTTTTCTAATTCTGCTTTAGCATCATTGGCAAAAGCACAACTAACCATTTTTGCAATATAATTTCTAGTATAAAGCAGTTTATTTTTGATTGAAGGTGATTTTTTAATTGTTTCTGTTTTATCTTTAAACATTGGTACTTTTTCTTGTACCGTCTTCATAATACCGATATATCCTTCAAATTCTCCAAAAGATAATAATAAAGACTGATCTAAGGCTCTGCTTTGTGCCATATCTCTAAAGTCCATTTGACATTGCTTAAAATCTTTTTCCAACACTAAAGTAATGGGAAAATCATTATCTCCAATTAATTCACCTTGAGAACTATTTATAAGTTCATCAATAGCTCTTTTTCTATGTTGTCCATCTGTAATATCTAATTTGACACCTCTAGGAATAACTACTAAACAAAGTTCTCTCGCTAACTTAACTACTTTGATTTTCTCAGGAGAAATATTAGCAGTCAGAGTGCCTAAAATCCAAGGTTTATCTTTTTTAAGACGTTTAGTGATATACTCTTTAACTTCGTCTGTATGGCCTTCAACTTCGGGACGATTTTTACCCGAATCGGGATCATTATTGTCAGAATGCTTTGCCTGTAGTAATTTGTGTAAATCTCCCGCAGGTACGTTAATTTGGATCATGTCTCGTTTTCCTTGACGAAACTGTAAGCCCAAGTAACACTTTTCGCGGTGAAATTCATTAAAATAGGAAGCTATGACTTGATTGAGAGATTGACTAAGTTCTTTATGGTCGGAAATAGAGTCAAACATATATTATAGTAGTCTAGATTGTCGGGAAAATACTTACTCTTCTATCATAATCACAGACTAAACTCTTAGGAATCCAGTAAACTACTGACTTTTGGGTATGACAAATATACAGACAACCCTCTTTCCCCCTCGCACTGTTACGGAATTAGTTGAAGCTATACAAAAGTTAACTACAGAAATTCAAGAGTTATATTGTGCTGATGACATTCCTTTCGTCATTGGATATTCTGGTGGCAAAGATAGTACAGCAGTTTTACAGTTGATTTGGAATGCGATCGCAGCATTACCTGTTAACAAGCGTCACAAGAAAATTCATGTTATTACCACTGACACTTTAGTTGAGAATCCTATTGTTTCGGCTTGGGTAAAAAAATGTTCCAGGCAACTCACAAAAGCAGCTAAACAGCAACAAATGCCTGTAGAGTCTCATTTATTACATCCTCTAACAGAAGCCAC
>JASJBX010000076.1 GCA_030066295.1 Crocosphaera sp. | reverse complement strand
CATTAGGTGAGGTATTAGAGGCAATTGGATGCGCCTTTGCGTTTTTCGCATAAAGAATCCCTACCCGTCTACACGGTAGGGTTGTTCAAGGAAATGTATAAAAAAGCTTAAATTAATGGGACTTTTCAGAAGTTGCTTATAGCATTGTCAGTCAAAGGCCGCAAGTTTTTGTCGGGGTCTTGAAACTTAGATAGTTTACGGTAACTACTCATGAAAAATAACATCCTTAATTTATTGGGGGTAGTCGGTATCACTGTAGGAATGACTACAATGACAACTGCTGCTCAAGCCTCACAACTAGGACCCGGTCGTACTGACTTAAGAGCTGAGACAGGTGTCTTCTTCACCAACAACATCATTGACTTTTTACGGGATCCTGTTACTGTTCCTAAAGCAGCTTTGGGTCAATCTGGAGACGGCGTAACCACGACCCTGCCTTGTACATCTCCGGATTGTGCTGCTGGTGTTTTTGGAATCGTTCCTACTGGTCATAGTGGTGTTCCTCCTCTTGTTCCTAATCCGGAGTTCACCCCACCTATTGCAGAGGAAATTCTGGCCAAACTTGGGACACGTAGCTTCATAGATGCACCAGTGTTACTTAGTGATATCTACATTGATCCAGATCTGCCACCTCTAAGGGGTCCAGTCGTTACGTATACCTTCCCCGATACCCTCTTCCTGCAATTTGATACTGATAAGGACGGCCAATTTGGTTCTGCAGATGACGGTGAGATGAATGAGATTGACACAGTTGGAGAGCGCGACTTCGAGTATTTCATCACAAGTCTAACCAGAACAGTAACACCTGGTGCCCCTGGTGGTGGATTCAACGTATCCTTCGATCTTGAGGGATTTTTCAGAGATTACAAAACAGTCAACGGTGAAGAAGGATTCAAAGATACGCCTAGTATTATTTCCTTGTTCAATGGAGCCACTGATGTCGATCCTAATACCCTTCCTGACTTAACTCGTGAGGAGTATGATGCTCTACCTGGAGAAACTCCTGGTCAAATAGCATTCTTAGCTGGTGCTGACGGTGTTATTACGACTGAAGGACGCGTTCCTGAACCTGGTACCATCCTCGGCTTAACCGCTTTAGCTGGACTCGGTTTAGGTAGTCGCTTAAAGCGCAAGAGTAAGTAGTTTTACTTATTCGGTGTAATTCTTAGGTATGTAGAGGAGTGCTGCTGCGTACCTTTCTTCTAAAAAAACATAGTTAATCAAAAACTAAGTCAACTCCCTAGCCATCTTTAATACGAACAATTAAGAGGTATCCTAAAAGATGCCTCTACTTTTTGTTAGGATGGACAAAAAACTCGCATTAATGACTATTTAAGGCCATAGTAATCAGTCCTTGTTGTCCGACTAAAATTTCTCTGAGTAAACTACAAATACCCACCCAGATAATGGGACTAATATCTACCCCACCCAGAGGAGGAATTACGCGACGCACAGGAATTAATAAGGGTTCAGTGGGTAAAGCAATTAATTTCCACGGAAGGTTATTTAATTCAACTTGGGGATACCAAGTTAAGACAATACGAAAGATAAATAAGAAGGTCATTACCCCTAAAAATAATCCTAAACCCCAGTTGGCAATGTTGATAAAATCCATAATTTAAACAGTATTTAAAACATAATATAAACTTTATTCTAGCATATACTGACATTTATCGTAGTAAGAATAAGAAAGTTTGAAACACTCCTACTAAAAATCCTAGAATTCCCCCTAAATTAACAATCGCTTGCAATTCACTTTTAACAATACCTTGAACGGCCATTTCTAAGTTTTGGGGAGAAGTAGCATTCACCCGATCAATAATGACTTGATCGATGGATAAAATAGGAATAGCTTGAGCCACAATTTTTTCTAAATCTTCTTCTAAATACCTTTCTAAAATCAAAGCTAATTCTTCACTAATGGTTGTCAAAGACGTATTTAAAGCGGCAGAATTTTGCAGTCGATTGATAATGAGAATAGATAATTGATCCCAATCAACCGTTTTACCAAAATCTTGAATAAATTGAGTGCCACTCTTTTGAGCATAAACTTGTACGGTTTCACGGGTTGTTTTGCGAAGTTGTCTAACCGTAGAAACGGGTAAATTTTGTAACGAAAGACTCTTTAACCATTCCCTTAAACGACTACGAACTTCTAACGATAACAAAATTTCTTTTAATCTCGTATTGGCCACTTCTTTTTCTTCTAAACAAAAACCTCTTAACCGCAATAAAGTATTACGAACCCCGAATAAATTAGCCACCACCCAATAAGTTCCACTGGTTTTTTCTCTTACCCCTTCATCAATGACTTGAATATTTCTTTCTGTTAAAAAATCTATTAAGGTTTGTCGGATAATATCAGGAGGTAAAACCCCTTCCAATAACCAATCAGCGAACTGTCTAGCTTGACTATCCGTTAGTTTAAAATCTAAGAGAATCTTATCAAAAATTTGATTAATTTGACTTTCTAAGAAATCTTGGCGGCGGGCTAAAGCTTTTAAAAGACGAGGCAAAGATTCACTAAATAAGTCCTCTAGGATACCTGATAAAATTTTAGCCGTTTTCTGTTGCTTATCCGCTTTAATTTGTTTAATGGCTAAATTTAATAACCATAAAATAGCAGCTTGTACCCGTTCCGTTTTTAAGAGACGTTTGGCTAACTTTTGTAATTCGTCTGGTGTTAATAATGACCCCATAATTGTATCAGAAACCTTTTGTGCCAGTCGTTCTTGATTACGAGGAATTAACCCAGGAGTAAAGGGTAAACGTCGTTTACCAATGTAAATCGCTTTGTAAGGGCGAAATAACATATTGATAGCGATGTCGTTGGTAAAATAACCGATAATTGATCCCGCTATCGGCGGAATAATAATAGTAGAAATTAGAGATAAATTAAGAGAAGAAATGTCTAACAAAGTCATGATAAATAATCAACGAGTTACACTCATTTTTAACAGTTACCAGTTATCAACTAGCTAAAATTCTGTTAAATGGATTGTTCACTGCTTACTGTTTTTGTTCCAACTAAAACCCCCATCATTCCCCCAGCAATGGGGTAATGGATAACAGGGTTAAACCCGACTTTTTGCCCTAGTGTCACTTGTTCTGTTCCGATGGGAAATCTCTCTAAACTTGGCATGATATAAGCATATTCGTCTTTCAACCCGTAATATTGAGCTAGGGGAACCACTAAGTTATCAAGATACCATTCTTGGAAAGCTTGTTGCCAAGGTTGGGACGGACGATGAAAGTCAAGGATAGCCATTTTAGCCTTGGGTTTCAAAACACGATGTATTTCCTGCAAACAACGGGGAATATCGGTAACATTTCGTAATCCATAACCCATGGTGACACAATCAAAGGTGTTCTCTTCAAAGGGTAAATTTAACGCATCCCCCTCTACCCATTTTAACGGTAAACTCGGATAATTCTGTTTAGCCCGTTTATCTGCGATCGCCAATAATTCTTGAGAAAAATCTAAACCGATAACCGTCCCCGTTTTACCCACTCGACGGGCTAATAATTGACTTAAATCACCACTACCACAACAGATATCTAACCCGCTATAACCCGCTTTTGGTTCAGTCCAGTTGACGGTCATTTGCTTCCAGATACGATGTTGTCCGAAGCTTAACCAGTTGTTGAATTGATCGTAAATAGGAGCAATGCGATTAAATATAGTTTGGATATCTGTAGCAGAGTAGCCGATCTTATCAGTAGTCATTATCAATGGTTGATCCCATAAAACTAACACCATTATCTAACATTTTATGGATGTTTTTTTACCTAGATCAATAGGAACTTCTGCTAATTAATTTCTCACTCAGAATCATCATCAGTTAAAGAATTCTCTATGACTGACGATAAATTGTGGAGAAAAGCTTGAAGTTTCATCCGCCCAATATAAGGCCAGCCCCCTGTTTCCTCAATATCTCGTAATAAATCATATAAATCGTTGCGGGTGTTTGGCAACGAGGGTTCAAATAAATTAACCCGAATGTCTTGATGTAACTTTTCAAGGGTTCGCAGTAACTCAAGTAACTGATGAGGATCATCCTCACACTGCTGAGATGCTGTATTGACCCTAATCACAATCTCTTCTAGAGACGCTGGAAAAGAACCGTTAGAGGGGTTAAGGGACTGATCGGTAGTGGTTGCTGGCGTGTTTGTTTGTTCCATCTAAATGCTTGCTCTTTTCCCTAGTCATACCAATGATAAAAGATTTTCGGGTCAAAAGAATTGCTAACTTAAAAGGAATGTTGGGGACGAATTTTGGTAGAGTAGATCCCGATGCAATTACTTAACTTGTCCATTCGATGTCAAGCAATAGCCTGTTATGAGTGATGGTCATAGGGACAAGACATTTTAATTTGAGATTAACAAAGCGAGGATGATTATGAGGTTTCGTGCATTACTGATTGCTTTTTTTGCCTTATGTTTAGGGTTGATTACTGCTTGTAGCGACGGAGCAGCCAATGCGGTTAACCCTCAAGACTTAACCTACGACGAAATTTTAAACACTGGACTAGCTAACAAATGTCCCCAAATTTCTGAGTTTACCCGAGGTTCTATTCCCATCGAACCAGGCCAAACCTATTTCGTTGACGATCTCTGTTTGGAACCCCAAGAATACTTTGTTAAGGAAGAACCGGTTAATAAACGCCAAGAAGCAGAATACGTTCCTGGGAAGTTATTAACCCGTTACACCACTAGCTTAGAGCAAATTAGTGGAACCATTACCGTTGATGAAGAGGGCGTGGTTACCTTTATCGAAGAAGCTGGGATTGACTTCCAACCGGTTACGGTTCAACTTCCTGGAGGAGAACAAGTTCCTTTCTTCTTCACCATCAAAAACTTAGTGGGTAAAACTGAACCTGGGTTTACTTCTATCAATAGTTCTATCGATTTTGAAGGTGATTTTAGGGTTCCTTCTTATCGCGGTGCGACTTTCTTAGATCCTAAGGGTCGTGGTTTAGCCACTGGTTATGATAACGCCGTTGCTTTACCCGCAACAGCCGATAAGGAAGACTATGCTAACGTCAAACAAACCCCCATCGGTCAAGGGTCAATTTCTCTTCAGGTTACCAAGGTAGATAAGGAAACGGGAGAAATAGGCGGGGTATTTGAAAGCGAACAGCCTTCTGATACCGATTTAGGAGCGAAAGAACCGGTTGAAGTTAAAATTCGTGGGACTTTCTACGCTCGCGTTACCCCCGAATAAAAAGGGTGACAGGAATTTTTCAACATTTCTATTAACCGAAGGGGCCATGGGTCCCTTTTTTTAATCCATAATTAATCGTTTCCCTCTTTACATTTTTTAACAATTAAACCCCCCTTAAAAATTAACGGTTGTCACACTTCTTTCCCCTTTTGTAAGAATTCTTAATAAAAATTTGCACCAGATTAAGATAGGCTACACAACTAGGCGGTTTTTTAAACGTTTGTCATTAAGTCACCGATCTAGTGTTCACTTAAAATAACAGGAAAAGATAGCATGAGCGTTAATTTAGCAACCATGTTACGGGAAGGCACAAAAAAGTCCCATACAATGGCAGAAAATGTTGGTTTTGTCAAGTGTTTTTTAAAAGGAGTTGTCGAAAAGAATTCCTATCGAACATTGGTGGCTAATCTCTATTTTGTCTATAGTGCTATGGAAGAGGAAATGGAGAAACTACGCCATCACGAATTGGTTTCAAAAATTTACTTTCCCCAGTTACATCGTAAGCAATCTTTAGAGAAAGATTTATGCTTTTATTATGGGGCTAATTGGCGCAATGAAGTGTCGCCTTCTGAAGCCGCACAAGCTTATGTTGCACGGATTCATGAGATTGCCGAAACTCAACCTGAATTATTAGCGGCCCATTCTTATACCCGTTATTTAGGGGATTTATCCGGAGGGCAAATCCTCAAGAAAATTGCTCAACGGGCGATGAATTTAGGCGAAAATGGCACAGCTTTCTATGAGTTTGAAACCATTTCTGATGAAAAAGCTTTTAAAAATAAGTATCGTCAGGCATTAAATGAATTGCCCATTGATCAAGCAACAGCCGAAAAAATTGTTGATGAAGCGAATGCTGCTTTTGGCATGAACATGAAGATGTTTATGGAGTTAGAAGGTAACTTAGTAAAAGCCATTGGTATTATGTTATTTAATACCTTAACCCGTCGTCGTACGAAGGGAAGTACCGAGTTAGCTACAGCAAAACAACAATCCTGATAGTTTGTTGTTGGGGTTCGACGACTCCTCAATAAACTCTTAATACAAACTGATAACAGTTGTAGGGTGGGTAATGCCAATAAGGTTCTTTTTATCAAGGATTGAGCTTTATTTAGCATTACCCACATTATGCTTTTATTCGCCCTAACCTACTTATTATCTATCCCTGTGCAAGCGATAATTAATGGTTTCAGGTGTTCCCAAAAACTTGGGATGAGTCTTGAGTATTTTACAGTCTAAAAAAGCTTTAAATCGAGCTAATACTTCTCTCAATCTTGTTTTTAGTCCAGCAACAGTTTGGATATCCGACGCAGCAAACGCAATGGGATTTTGTCCTTTAGCTTGTGCAATATATAAAGCGCGTTGACAATGGAATGTTTGAGAGACAATTGTATAACTTTCTAGTCCAAAAACTTCTTTAGCTCGTACAATCGAATCTAAGGTTCTAAACCCTGCATAATCTTGAGTAATATATTGAGAGGGAACCCCTAGTTTAACTAAATCTTGCGTCATTTGGCTGGGTTCATCATAAAATTGGGTTGAGTTATCTCCTGAGACTAAAATTCCATCTACTTTTTTCGTTTGATATAATTTCGCAGCAGCTTGTATTCGATAAACATAATAAGCATTATAATAACTTTGTCCAGATTGCTGAATATATTTAGCTGTTCCCAAAACTAAAGCGATTTTTCGTTTAGGAACTTGATTAATATTGGAATAAATAGACTGGTTAAATTGAGTGCCAATATACCAGTCGATGGACACAATTAATACAATAAAGGTGATCATTATGCCACTTATCATTATTAACCAATAACGACACAATCCCTTTCTTTTTTTAGATAGTGACATATTGAAAAGTCCTTAATTATCAACTCTAAAACCTTATAATTTTATTTTAATCCCTCTCATAGAATGGTCTAATAATTCTATCGGGTGCATTAATTTAATATCTTTTCCTTGCAGGTTTAAATGCTTTTTAATTTGTAAAGAACATCCAGGGTTTGGGGATGCAATTAATTTTGCCCCTGTCTTCATTAAATTATTAACTTTTTGTTTGCCTAACTCATCAGCAACTTCTGGTTGTAACATATTATAAACCCCTGCACTACCACAACATAACGCTGCATCAATGGGTTCTTTTAATGTTATTCCTGGAATTTGTTTAAGAAGTTGACGAGGTTGTAAACTGATTCTTTGTCCATGTAATAGATGACAAGCGTCTTGATAAACGACAGGTAAATCATCATCAGTTACAGGAGATAATGGAGTTTGGAATTCAATTTCTGCTAAAAATTCTTGAATGTCTTTAACTTGATTAGAAAATTGTTCACCTTTCTCTTTGTACTCTGGATCATCAGCTAAAATATGACCATATTCTTTTAAAGTATGACCACATCCAGCAGCATTAATAATGATATAATCAACCTCGGTATTAGCAAAACTATCAATCATCTGTTTTGCTAACGCTTGTGCTTGTTTTTCTTGTCCCTGGTGTGCTGGTAATGCAGCACAACAACCTTGAGTTTTAGGGATAACTACTTCGCATCCATTAGCGGTTAAAACCCTAACAGTTGCTTCGTTAACTGGGGAGAAAAATAACCGTTGAACACACCCTAAAACGACTCCCACACGATAGCGTTTTTTTCCTTGTGCGGGGATAACATCAGGATAATGTTGTTGGAAAGAATTGAGGGTAATTTCGGGTAGAATAGACTCCATTGCTGCTAAACGGGGAGAGATATATTTTAGTAACCCTATTGCGCGTACAATTTTTTGAATTCCTAAGTTTTGATACACCCAAAGTAAAGGTAGAAAAATTTTTAATCTTTCAGGATAAGGAAAAATATTAAAAATAATACTTCTAATTAGTTTATCAGCTAAATTTCTGGGTTGATTTCTTTCGACTTGGGGTCTTGTGGCTGCAATTAAACTATCATATTGGACTCCTGCTGGACAAGTAGAAACACAAGCTAAACACCCTAAACAACTATCAAAATGTTGCGTAGTTGTCTCATCTAAGGTTGCTTGTCCTTTATTAATCGCATCCATTAAATAAATTCTTCCCCTCGGAGAATCCATTTCTTTTCCGATAACGCGATAACTAGGACAGGTGGATAAACAAAAACCACAGTGAACACAACTATCTATTAATTCTTGTTTCGGTGGATTTTTAGAATCAAATCCTTGCATTTCTTCTTCTAATGCTTGCTGAAAGTTAAAACTATTATTGGAGTTATCAGAAAGTTGCATAATAATTAGATTGTTTAAAAAGTTAACTAAATAAAACGAGAAGGACTAAGTAAATTATGGGGATCAAATTGGTTTTTGATTTGTTTCATCAGGGGTAAAGCATTTCCTGAATATCCCCAAGGTTCAAATTGTTTTTTGATGGTTTGATTAGCTTCTAAAATCGTTAAAAATCCATTGTTCTCCTGAGACAGCGATCGCAGTTGTTTTAAAACGCCTAAACTGGGTTCTAAATCTAGTTTAAACTGTCCGATACCACTACTTAAATTAATCATTGCCCATCCTTTTTCTGGGGTCAAGTCATTAATTTTCATTAACCAGTTAATCCCTCGATTGGGTATAATACCTATTTTGCCTGTTATCATGGCATTTGTGTTAGAAACTCTGATTAATTCTTGTAATTGTTTCCATAGACTTTCTTCAATTTCATCTTGACAAAATGTTGTTTTTATGTTCAATTTTTTAGCGATCGCTTCCACTTGTTGACTCTGTTCTTTAATACTTTCTGGGATGCTTTGAAACTGTACCATCAAGCCCATTCCTTCCCCTAATTCTAACGTTTTCACCACAGATGGGGACATCATCTCAGCAGCAGTGGGTTGTAGCCCTGATTGTAACAAGGTTTGTGCCATTTGACTGATGTTTTCTGCCTCTCCTGTCATCACTAAGGTTCCCGATGCTTCAGGAATAGGATATAAGCGGAAGGTAACAGTAGAAATGATACCTAATGTGCCATAAGACCCTGTAAATAGTTTCATTAAGTCATATCCTGCCACATTTTTCACTACTTTCCCCCCTGCCTTCGCTATTTCTCCATCCCAACGCACAAAAGACAATCCCAATACTAGATCCCGTATTCCTCCATATCGCTGTCGCCACGATCCCGTGTCTGCGGTGGCTAAAATGCCCCCTATGGTAGCTTCATCGGGGTAGGCCGGGTCAATAGGTAAAAATTGATTATAAGGCTTTAAAATAGCCTGTAAGTCCTTTAAGGTTATCCCTGCTTCGACGGTAATGGTTAAGTCACTGACTGCATGATCAATCACCTGGTTAAGCTTTTGGGTACTAATAACTAAATTAGCATCAGAAACCACACCACCCCAACTTAACTTACTACCATTTCCACAGGGTAGCATTGACCATTTATTTTCACTAGCTATTTTAACAATATTGCTTAAATTTTTAAGATCAGGAGGAGTCAGTAAATAATGAGGAATACAATTATGATTAACTGTTTTTTTTACCCTATTTTTCCAATCATTATCAACCGTTTCCCAAGGAATAATATCAGGGGAGTTTATTATAGATTCTAATTGTGAGGCGATCGCAGAGGTCATAATTACCTAATTAAACACTGTTAATGTATTTTACCATTATTTTTTCATTAAATTTTCTAAATCCTATTGAGAAACAAGAGAATAAGCATAAAAACAAGTTGCTTGAATATCAAGGGCTTCTAATTCTGGATAATCTTCTAAAATTTCCTCAATTGTTGCCCCTTTTCCTAATAATTCTAAAATCATTTCTACTGAAATTCTTAATCCCCTAATTAAAGGCTTTCCTGTTAAAACTTTTGGATTAAAAGTAATACGATTGAGTAATTCTTGCTGATTCATAATAATTTTGATATTCAATATTGTAAGACATCTCTAATATTACTCTGACGAAAGCAGTGATCTCCCGTTTGACTTTAAACCAAAGGTTCAACTGTCAGCTTAAAACCGAGGGCTTTGGCCACTTTGGCTACCGTAGCAAAAGTAGGGTTGCCATCAGGAGACAATGCCTTGTAGAGTCCTTCTCGGCTTAACCCTGTATCTCGCGCTAGTTGACTCATGTTCCTAGCCCGAGCAATTACGCCAAAGGCATGAATAATAAAAGCAGGATCATCAACAGCTTCTTCAAGACAAGCCTCTAGATACAACTGAATGTCTTCTTCAGTTTTGAGGTGTTCTGCTGAATCCCAGGGGGTCGTGTTAATAGCCATGATTTAATCCTCCAATTGTCTAGCAAGTTTTTTTGCCTTGGTAATGTCAGAATTTTGGGAACTTTTATCGTCACCACATAGGAGTACAACAACCACCAATCCCCGTTGCACGAAGTACACCCTGTAGGCGGGTCCGTAATGAATACGAAGCTCGCTCACCCCCTCTCAACTGGACTGACATCGCCAAAGTTGCCCATTTCCAGGCGGTCAATCCGGGCTTGGACACGAGCCTTAGCCCGACGGTCTCTTAACCCCTCAAACCAGTTGGCGAATATTTCTGTTTGACGAACTTCGAGCATATGTCAACTATAGTTTACGGACCCAAATAAGTCTTGGTAGAATTGAGTCGATGAATTAAGATAAAAATTTTTTGATAACTATTAATATTGTATCCCAGTTAACTAACCTTCTTAAAAAACGCAGCAATTTTATTCAACCCCTTGCAACAATTAGTATTTTAGCAACCTCTTTTCTTACCATAAACCCTCGATCAGTTTCTGCGGTAACATTAATCTTACATGAAGGAGCAAATAATCCTGTTGATGAAGGATGGACTAAACGGGTGGTGAGTTCAGGTAATAACGTTACTGTTAACCCTGTGATCGATGATTTAGGGTTAGGAATTGATGCGTGGTCTGTAGATGATAATGTTAGAGGAGGACAATCTGGTATATACTATGTCACTGGTGTCGCGGATTTAGATGCTACAGAAGTTTTAACACAAGAATGGACACTTACAGGTCGTCTCAGAGTAATTGATAGATATACAGGTACTTTTGGACTTGCATCAATCGGATTCGGAATGCGATTAAATAATAGAATATGGCAACTATTTTTTACTCAAGCAAGTAATGGTGATCCCATTGTTAGACTTGGTACAGGAGGTGGTGCAGGTAGAGATATTAATTTAACGGGTTTTGGTAATGGTTATCATACTTACGAACTATCTTATGATCCAGAAACCGTATCAACAACCCTAACAGTTAATGGGATGGAAATGTTTACCAACTATACTGGTTTTTCTAGTCCTGGGAATGGTGTTGGTTTTTCTTTTGGTAGTTATAGTAATTATGATGATGGACAAGGCAATTATAATTTAATTAAGTTTGAAGTTGGGCAAGCTGTACCGGAACCTTTAACTATTTTAGGTGCTGGAACGGCTGTTAGTTTTGGTGTTGCTTTCAAACGTAAATTAAGACACAAAAAATCATAATTCGTAGGGTGGGCATTGCCCACCTTACAAATAAGTTTAGAAAAAGAATATAATTAAAATTGAAGAATTATCATATCAATAATTATGTCTGAACCTCTTACCATTGAAGACGTTTATAAACTATTTGAGAAAACAAACGAAAAGTTTGAGCAGTCCCGTCAAGAAGCGGATCGCCGTGCTGCTGAAGCGGATCGCCGTGCTGCTGAAGCGGATCGCCGTGGTGCTGAACTCGATCGCCGTTTAGCCGAACTTGACGAAGCTTCTAAACGTACGATGCGTGCTGTAGAAGGGTTAACCACTCGATGGGGAAGATTTGTCGAAGAATTGGTTGAACCTGGGGTGATTCGTTTATTTCGTGCCAAGAATATTGATGTAAAAGAAACCTACAGTCGTGCTAGGGTAAAACGGCAAGGAATAGCAATGGAAATTGATATTTTAGCGGTGGATGAAACGGAAGTCGTTTTAGTAGAATGCAAGTCCCGTTTATCTAAAGATGATGTTGATTATTTCTTGGAAAAATTGGCTCTTTTTAAACAAGCTTTTCCCCATTATAAAAATTATCGCGCTTATGGTGCAGTAGCAGGAATTGAAATTGATGAGGGGATAGATCGTTATGCTTATAAACAAGGTTTATTTGTGATTAAACCATCAGGGGAAACGGTAGAAATTATCAACGGTGAGCAATTTAAGCCTAAGTTTTGGTAGAACTAAATTTTCTTCTTAAATAATAAAACCGCAATTCTTCTACAATTGAACCCTGTCAAAGTTTTAGAAGAATTGCGGTCTAAAAAACATGATGGATGTTTATTCTTCAGTGGTTGTGGCAGTAGCGGCCAGTTCCTCTTGGGGTTCATCGCTATCAGAAGTTGAGGGAACCTCTTCTACATTCTCCTCTGTAGGCATTTCTTTGCCTTCTGCTTCAGCTAACAATTTCTGACGGTACTTCTCAGCCATCTCTTCAGCTTTCTCGAAGACTAAATCCCGATTCTTCAACATATCACCCGCTTCGGGCTCTAGTTGTTTGGTGGATAGAGAAATACGTCCTCTTTCCGCATCCAGATCGATGATCATCACCTTCAATTCATCATTGACTCCAAACACACTGTGAGGGGTATCAATATGATCGTGAGAAATTTCGGAAATGTGTAGCAGTCCACTGACACCGCCAATATCGATAAATGCCCCGTAAGGCTTGATTCCTCGTACAGAACCAATGACCACCTGACCCACTTCTAAGCCGTTCATCTTCCGTTCTACCAGCGCACGACGGTGGCTAAGCACTAAACGGTTGCGCTCTTCATCCACTTCTAAAAATTTTAAGGGTAATTCTTCCCCAACTAAATCTTCTTTAGCTTCACGGGTACTAATATGAGATCCAGGAATAAAGCCCCGTAACCCTTCAATTCTCACCAAGGCACCGCCTCGGTTGGTGGCAAAGACATTAGAACGCACGGTGGCATCTTCCGCTTGTAGTTGACGGACTCGCTCCCAAGCTCGCATGTACTCGATGCGACGAATGGATAGGGTCAACTGCCCATCTTCGTTTTCATCGGTAAGGATGAAAAATTCCCTTGTTTCATTGGACTGGAGAACCTCATCGGGGTCATCCACTCGGTTAATTGACATTTCTTGGATGGGAATGTAGGCGGCAGTTTTTGCGCCAATATCAATTAAAGCCCCTCTCGGTTCCATACTGAAAACCGTCCCAGGAACAATATCCCCAGGACTAAAATGGTAGTCGTATTTGTCGAGGAGTGCAGCAAAGTCTTCGTGCGTGAAACCTATGTCTTTTGTTGTTGTTTTCTGAGTTACCATGTACTTTTGTTTTCCTATATCTGAATCTCCGATATTGGGCGGTGCCTCCTGTTAATGTACAGTTTCCAATTTTAGGGGGTTAGACCTCGATGATCATCACCCTAAGCGAACAAACTGCCATGAAGAGTATCCTTCTCACCTAAGGCGACAAGGAAGGTCTTAGAAGATTGAGTATGATTTCGTCAATCAGTTTCAGGATACAGACTATTTATCATATCACTATAAATTATAGTTCATAATTGCTGTTAGTGAGACAGTCTTAAGTTTAATCTTGAGATTGGGCTTATTTATGTCTGTGATATAACCACTTGGGTAAGAGATGTTACTTTAAGGGGCATTTTTGGGAAAAATAATATCGTAGTCTAAATCCTGGCCATATTATCAGTGCAATTTGAGAAACCATCCTTTTCATCCTATCAAGTGCCTTGATGGTCAATCCAGTCTACTTATCTGAATCCTAACTGATGCGTAATCTGTGACTCCAGAGGAGAAACCCCCGATGAACAAAAAAACTGATGCTCCTACTCCTATGACTTCTCTTTCTCCAGACTCCCATAAGGACGTTCCTTGGTGGAATCGTCCCGTGATGGGTGACGATAGTCTTGTGGAGGACTTGCTGGGAAAGTTTAGTAAAGAACCAGTCTCAGAAAGTGCGCTCTTTTTACATAATCGGGAGATGACCGATCTTAAAGTCTTTGCCAAAACGGCCCAAGCGATTGATAACGAGAAGTTTGGACAAGAAGAGTTCTTAGTCTTTGTGAAAATGCAGTATCTACTGCGTAAAGGGATTAATGAGTATCAGGGATTGTATGAGAGTTTACAATTGCTCAAAGTGGCCATTGAGGCTAAAGATTGTTTCATATCCATTGACCAAGCCGAGTTACGGTATCGCGGCATCAAACAGCAAGAGTTCTATAATTTTGTCGAAAGTTTATTAAAAGACCACGAAGATACAGCAGAGTTCCGCGAACAAGTTCACATCAGATTAGCGGATGTTCTTCCCCAAATTAAAACAGAAGAAGGAAGAACCGCTCTGCAAAATTACGCCAAATATCTTGATCAATTATCGGATAATGAATTAGGGTTAAAATTATTGGCTCGTTTCAAAGCCTATCAACTGGGTGACTATTCGATTTTGCGGGTTATCTCTGAGATGATCCAAGGTTTAGGAAAACGGGATTTATTGGACTTGAACGGAACCCCAACTAAATAAAATTATAGTTGGGGATTCTCCCCTGCTGTTACCACGAAGAGCCGCCGTTCTCGGTGAATACTAGGAACTTTTGCCATAGTATTCCTCCCT
>JASJBX010000075.1 GCA_030066295.1 Crocosphaera sp. | reverse complement strand
CGAATTATTGCCTCTGGGACAGGGGATAAAGCTTATCGCCCAGATGTAAGACGGAGTAGGGGAGGACGCAAGAAATCCACTGTGCCGCTATCTGTTGGGTAAGAAGCCTACGCTGTACCGATAGGTCAGCGTAGGTAGTTCACGCAGCCAATCTTCATCTAATAGTTGTTGCAAGGTGTAAGGACAGTCTTGAGGAAAAGTATCTAACCCTGATTTAGCTTTTACATATTTACGTGCTTTTTGATAGATTTTTACTAAATTTTCCTCTAGATACTGATAAAAGTTAGTTGTCATGCGATCATTAAGTTGGTTACAAAAATCCACAATTTCTGCTTGCCAATGTCGATAATTTCTGTCATATTCTTCCTGCCAATATTCCAGTAACAGCACATGACGGATAATCTGTTCCAATAAGCTTTCCACCTTATGCCGTTTATCACTCCCCAAGTCCTCTAACTCCTCAATTAAATTCTCTAAGTCTAATTCCTCAAGCCTTCTCTCTTTTAAGAGTTTAACGGTTTCTTCTATCCATAAATAATCGTCAATTTCATACAACTCCTTGAGTTTGTCCACATTCTTGACTACCATGACCGACTAATACCTATATTTAAGCTCAAATACTTGGCAATGGGTTACTGTTTACTTGTCTATTGTCTAACCTTCCTGAGAAGACTTTATAGGCAGACACATTTTTAACCCATACACCTAACACTGTCCATTATTGTATAAAAAAGTAGCACGGTCTGTCAACCCCATTGTCTCGTTAATTTATGCAAAATTTTTTGACAAGATCATGTATCAGAACGATACAGTTTGACGAGAATTTGGTAGTCTATGTTACTTTTTTCGTGAAAATGACGAGAAAACAGTTATATTAGAAATACAAATATGATACAATTTTTAGGACAGAATCGACTTATCAATAGAAAAAAGAAAATTAAACTATAAAATAGAAGAGAAGTTAACCATTATTTCTATGGAAATTAAACGCTTACCGGCCTTATCTGATAATTACATTTTTCTTTTACATGATGTTGATAATAACACGGCTGCTGTGGTTGATCCAGCAGAAGCAAAACCGGTGTTAAAGTGCTTAGATGAATTAGGTGCAAAATTAGTTGCCATTTTCAACACCCACCATCATGCTGATCATGTAGGAGCGAATAAAAAGTTAATAGAAAAATTCCCTGATCTTTGTGTATATGGAAGCAAAGAAGACCAAGGAAGAATTCCAGGACAACAAGTCTTTTTAGAAGAAGGTGATACAGTAGAATTTGCTGGCAAAACAGCACAAGTTTACTTCATTCCCGGTCATACTCGTGGACATATTGCTTATTATTTTCCCCCCAATGAATCAGAACAAATAGGGGACTTATTTTGTGGTGATACTATTTTTGCTGGAGGTTGTGGCCGCCTATTTGAAGGGACACCGGCACAGATGGTTCAATCCATAGGTAAACTGAGAAACTTACCCGATAATACCTATGTTTGGTGCGCCCATGAATATACGTTGAGTAACCTAAAATTTGCTGTTACTGTTGAGCAAGATAACAGTGATTTACACCATCGTTATCAAGCCGTTATCAAAGCCCGTGAAAATAATCAGCCTACCGTTCCTTCTTTATTAGGAGAAGAGAAAAAGACCAATCCGTTTCTACGATGGGATCAACCCGCTTTACAGAGTCTAACAGGGATGAGTGATCCGGCCAGAGTTTTTGGTAAAATTAGGGGTATGAAAGACAATTTCTAGGAAACAATGGAAGCCCAAAACTTCAAAATTCAAGAAAAAATATCCCATTATTTAGATGATTTTGATAGCCCCATTGGCATTACAGTTAATTTAACCATATTGGGGCTTATTTTATTATCTTCTGCTATCTTTGTTTTAGAAACTTATTTACTACCTGAGTCTATTTTAAAGTTTTTAACAGCTTTGGATGAGATCATTTTAAGCTTATTTGCTGTTGAATATTTAACACGGTTTTGGTGTGCAAAATCAAAACTGAAATTTGCTTTCAGCCTTTTCTCTTTTATTGATTTACTGGCAATTTTACCTTTATTTCTGGGTTTTGTTGATATTCGCTTTATTCGTATTTTGAGATGGTTTAGAATTCTCAGACTCTTGAGATTAATTAAGTTTGAAACCTCTTTATTCGGAATAAAATCAGAAGATGGCATTATTTTAGTGAGAATATTTTTAATTTTATTTTCTTTGATTTTTATTTATTCTGGGGCTATTTATCAAGTCGAACATTATAGTAATCCTACGGTTTTTAAAACATTTTTTGATGCTTTGTATTTCTCTGTTGTTACCATGACAACGGTAGGGTTTGGTGATGTTATTCCTCTCTCAGAAGGAGGGAGAATTTTAACAGTAATGATGATTTTTTCGGGTATTTTATTAATTCCTTGGCAACTAAGTATCTTAACTCAAAATTTCTTACAAAATAGTCAACAAGGTAATCAAGTGTGTTCCCATTGTGGCTTAAAATTACATGATCGAGATGCTAATTTTTGTAAGATTTGTGGAACTAAGTTATGATAACAAGTGAGTGAAGGATTAATAATATTAAGACTATTTAGGAGTTAGATATGGTAAAAACCATTGCAGTATCTCAAGCAATCACCAGTTTAACAGAAATACACCTTAAATTTAATTTAACTCGGACTCAAAAAGCTGATTTTTTTAGGGAATGGACTGATGATTTACCTACGCTTGCTGAAAGAGAAAAACAAGTATTAGATAGTTTAAAAGAGAGATATTTGTATTATGCGTCTGACAACTCTATCACCGAGGGAACTCTAAATATTATTATGACTTCTCCTTTATTAGAATTGGCTAATCTATGTGATCCCCCTTTTAAAATAAAAGCGGAACAAGCAGTTAAAATTGAAGTTAAAGATTCAGACATTATTCTACAAGGTTTTATTGATGCTTTAGTCGTCAAAGAACAATTTTGGGTCATTGTTATTGAAGCAAAACGTTATGGTTTTAATGTCTCTTTAGCTATTCCTCAAGCTTTAACTTACATGATGGCTAATACTGAGCAGAAAAGTCCTATTTTTGGCTTAGTAACTAATGGAGAAGATTATATTTTTATCAAACTGAATCACCAAAACAAACAATATGATCTCTCAGATAAGTTAACCTTAGCCAAAAGAAATAATCAAGAACTTTATCAAGTTTTTCAAATCATCAAAAAGATTAAAACAATACTGATTTAATTGATAGGTTTTATTTTTTCATGCAATATAGCCTTCGTATAGCATCGGTAGAAGATATTAAAATTCTAGATTTTATTCATACAGAAAACATGAAACCATATGTTGAGAAACTTTATCCTTGGAACCCTCAACTGTTTCGTAATAACTTTATAGCTGATGATTATCAAGTCATTACTCTTGATAATAAAGTTATTGGTTTTGTTAAAGTTGTTGACTCAGATACTGAAATTTACTTAGCAGAAATTCAGATCGCTAACAATCATCAACGAATGGGTATTGCAACTCATGTAATTCACTCTCTTATTGAAAATGCACAAACCCATCATCAAAAATTATGGCTTAAAGTTCTTAAAACAAATCCCGCTCAATCTCTCTATCAACGATTAGGATTTACCCTAACTTCTCAATCTTCAACTCATTACATTATGGAATGGTCATCCTCTCAATAAATATAAATTGAAGATTGTAACTCTCATAACCCTTGTCATACCATCAACATGATATAATTTACTCCGACAAATACATTAATTGTAGAGAAAATTATTAATTAAATGCACAAAATTCCCGTTACCGTCATTACCGGCTTTTTAGGTGCAGGAAAAACCACATTAGTTCGGCATCTTTTACAAAATAACGAAAACCGACGCATTGCCGTCTTAGTCAATGAATTTGGAGAAGTGGGGATTGACGGAGAATTACTCAAAGATTGTCAAATTTGTGAAGAAGATACTAACCCCAACGAAAACATTATCGAACTCAATAATGGTTGTCTTTGTTGCACCGTTCAAGAAGAATTTTATCCCACCATGCAGCAACTTCTAGAACGAAGAGACTCCCTCGATTGTATGTTAATCGAAACCTCTGGCCTAGCCCTCCCTAAACCCCTCGTCCAAGCCTTTCGTTGGCCCGATATTCGTAATAGTGCCACCGTTGATGGTGTAGTCACAGTCGTTGATTGTCAGGCATTAGCTTCCGGTAGCTTAGTCGGTGATTTAGACGCATTAGAAGCTCAAAGACAAGCCGATCCCAACCTGGAACACGAAACTCCCATCGAAGAATTATTCGAGGATCAATTAGCCTGTGCAGATTTAGTATTATTGACCAAAACTGACTTAGTTCAAGCAACAGAATTAAACAAAATTAAAACCTGGTTATGCCAAGAATTACGGCCCGGTGTTAAAGTGGTTTCTTGTCATAACGGTCAAATTAGTCCCGATATTTTACTCGGTTTTAATGCAGCCGTAGAAGACAATTTAGATACCCGTCCCTCTCACCATGATCACGAAGAAGAACACGACCACGACGATGACATTAACTCAGTCCAAATCACTTTAGAACAAGCTTATGATCCGAAAATATTGGTCAAAATCTTAACAAAGCTAGTGCAAGATAACGAGATTTATCGCATTAAAGGGTTTGTCCATGTTGCCAATAAACCCATGCGATTAGTATTACAAGGAGTCGGCGATCGCTTTGATTATTTCTACGATCGCCTTTGGCGTGACGATGAAAGTAAACAAACCCGTTTAGTCTTTATTGGTAGAGAATTAAATCAACAAACCATTGAACAATTAGTTATTCAAAACTAACCTAGCTAAGCCCACCCCAGGATAATAATAGTCTAAAATTTGTTGATAATCGTAGCCTTTTCTGGCTAACCCATAAGCCCCCGTTTGACTCATTCCTCGTCCTTTATGAGCCCTAGCAACAATTTCATCCGTAGCCGCATAAAGGGACTCCACCACGCCCCCTTGATGGCTTAAAATTTGTCCCTTGGTGCTTCTTACCGCATGATGACCCGTATTATATTCACTATTTAACCCCTTATACACCTGCCAACGTTGGGTATTCCCCAGGTCGTACCAATCACTGGCTGGGCGGATCATATGAACTAAGGCGTAGGAACGAGCGGCGATCGCTTGAGCTTTAAGTGCTTCCGTTGGGGCATTGGCGTGCATTTCACTGCCCACTACACTGTACAAATACTGCTCAAAATTGACATGATTGACCACCAATAACTTATTACCCTTAGACACCAGCAAAATTTTACCCCGATACCAGCGATCGCCCACATAGATCAGACTTCCTTCTGTGGGTTGCACCCACACCACCCCAGGTACCGACTGTCCCCCTAGGGATAACCCTCCACCATTAGGTCGAACAGCCCACCCTTGAGAACCGGTCAGGGTTTTGATCTGTTTATTATGGCGATCGCTGACCACTGCTTGTCCTGACACCCCGATGCTGGTTCCTGGCACATTTCGTAAAATAGCTACCCGAATATCTAGGGGAGGAGGTTGATAGTCCGCAGGGGCCGCAGCTAAAGCTTTAGGAGAAGGAGGTGGAGACGGGGGTGACAGTTGAGAAGGTGGGGAACTCACCAACTGTTTCACCTCTGACTGTTGTGAGGGCAAAGGCTTATTTTCTCCGACATCGGACGGTAGCTGAGAGGGTTGTTTGAGATAAGGTTTTTCAACTTTTGACTCTGGTGGGGCAGAACGAACAGTTTCCCCCACATCTAATTTTTCTTGAGCAGGTTGTAGTTGACTCAGGGGAGGTAAGGGGGTTGTCTGGGGTTCCGTTTCTAAAGAGGGATCAGAGGGTTGCCACTGAGTCACCACCAAAGGAACCGTCACAGCGCATAACAAAGGAACCCCCCACAGTTGAGGACGGTTGACCAATAAGTTTTTTAACAACGTTTTCATAACGCAACGAAAATTACAACCTTGACAAATAAAAATGATTACAATATTGAACAAAAACTGCCTTAACTAATATAACAGTCTCCTTGACTCATACGCATTTCTTCAGATATCTCCCCATACTCCCCCTGCTTCCCCCTCTTCCCACACCCAGAAAAATGACCCTCTCCTCTCTCGATCGCCTTCTCCAAGTCATAGCCAAACGTCCTCAATGGGCCCAATATCACCGCTATCTGGAAATCTGTGATATTTGGTCAACTATCGTATCAGAAAAAGCGGCCTCCCACAGTCAACCCCTATATGTTCAACGAGATATGCTCTGGATAGCCACCTCCAGTTCCGTCTGGTCCCAACAGTTATCGTTTCAAAGTTATTCCCTTCTTAAACAACTCAATCATCGTTTATCTAGTTCTTCCTTACAAAAACTGCGCTTTTCTCCTGCTCAATGGCGTGATCCTCAAGATCATCAACAACCATCCTCTTTAGAAAACAAAAAAAGCTTTTTTTCTTACCCTGAAGGTATCTCACCCCAAGGAAACAGGCCCCAAACCCCAGACGAAGCCTTTCAACACTGGACCCATGCGATCGCTGACCACCTTAATGGCCTCCCCTTGTGTCCTCAGTGTCACTGTCCAACCCCCGTTATTGAACTAGAAAGATGGTCTAAATGTTATCTTTGCATAACGCAACATTGGCACAGAAAATCTCTATCAAACTTAGAGTAATTATTGAGTTGGCCATGGCAGAACTGCTGTTTTTCTCCGTATAATCTCTGATTGTTGATCAAGTTTTTCCTCGATAGTTTCGTTTTTACCCTTGATCCCCAGTATTTTCTTTGACAATTGACTCAATTTAAGAAAATTAATTTAATGAATTTTCTTTGATTCCTGGGACATTTTGTTTACTTTTGTAAAAGAAATATTAAAAAAATCTAAAGCAGTTGGGATCAGGGAAAACAGTGAAATCAAGACAGAGGCATAAGTCAGGAGATTTAATCATACTTGACTGGTGTTAGATAATGAAACGTGGAAGGAAAAACATCTGAAAAGATCAAGTATCACCCCTTGCCCAAAAACCCCATGAAAACCTCTAATTTTTTGACCTCATCTTGTCGCTTTTGTCGTTATTATCAGACAGAAGGTCGTCGAGGGGGAATGTGCCAACAATTAGGTGTTCCGGTTCGCGCTGAATGGAAGGCTTGTAGTTTGGCGGCTGCACCATTTACCCACACTTGGGAAAGTTTAGAAAAAGTAGTTAAACTAGAGAATTCTTTAGTTTTAGAATGTCCGGCCGAGGTGGAAGCTGCCGAAAGAATCAATGCTTCAACTGGCCATTAAGTTCAACTTTTTTTGGTTACAATAACCGATTAAAAAATTATACTTTTCTTCAATCAGTGTACAAGAGATGACATCTTTGTTAACAAAAGATGTTATTTTTAATAGAAGCATATTTATCATAAAAAGTCTGTATCAATGGTCACTCAAGCAAAAATAGGCATTCTCGGTGGTAGCGGTTTGTATAAGATGGACGCGCTTGAGGAGGTAGAAGAAATTTATCTGGACACCCCCTTTGGTAAACCCTCGGATGGGTTTATCCTAGGGAAGCTAGAAGGGGTGTCCGTGGCTTTTTTAGCCCGTCATGGTCGCAATCATCATTTAACCCCCTCAGAGTTGCCCTTTCGAGCAAATATTTATGGTATGAAGCAGTTAGGGGTCGAGTATCTCCTTTCTGCCTCCGCAGTGGGTTCCCTCAAAGAAGAAATCAAACCCTTAGATATGGTGATACCCGATCAATTTATCGATCGCACCCATCGTCGTATTTCTACCTTTTTTGGTCAAGGTATTGTTGCCCATATTGGCTTTGGTCATCCCGTTTGTCAACAACTCGCTGCCATTTTAGGAGAAGCGGTGGACAGTTTACAATTACCTGGCATTGAGTTACACAAAGGAGGAACTTATGTGTGCATGGAGGGACCAGCTTTTTCTACCATTGCAGAGTCTAATCTATATCGCAGTTGGGGTGCGTCTATTATTGGGATGACCAACTTACAAGAGGCAAAACTTGCTAGAGAAGCAGAAATTGCTTATGCTACGTTAGCCTTAGTTACGGACTATGATTGCTGGCATCAAGATCACGATCATGTCACTGTCGAAATGATTATTGATAATTTACATAAAAATGCCATTAACGCCCAAAAAGTTATCTTAGAAACCGTCAAACGCTTAGATAAAAATCCCCCCATTTCCGAAGCGCATTCCGCCTTAAAATACGCCATTCTTACGCCTCCTGAAAAAATTCCAGCCGAAACAAAAGAAAAATTAGGTTTAATTATTAACAAATATTTATAAGGAGAAAATAACATGAAAAAAAAAATTTTCAGCTTACTTTTTACGGTATTACTTTCCTGTTGTTTAATGAATATGTCTGACACATTAGCAGCCACCGAAACCACGGAAGTTAATGTTAGTTTAGGAAATGAAGCCGGCGAATTAGTCTTTGTTCCCAATCATGTAGAATTGATAGCAGGAAAAAAGTATAAAATTAAATTAGATAATCCCAGTCCCACTAAACATTACTTCACCGCCAAAGATTTCGCCGATGCCAGTTGGACACAAAAAGTTGAAGCGGCTAAAGTAGAAGTCAAAGGGGCTATTCATGAGTTAGAATTGAAGCCATCCGCCCAAGCAGAATGGGTTTTAGTACCGATGAAACCAGGAAAGTATGAACTACATTGTTCTATTTCTGGTCATACAGAAGCAGGAATGGTAGGAGATATTATCGTGTTATCTGAATAAATAAAGGGTTATGGAAACTGCAAATTTATCTCGGTTTCGACTTCTCAAAAAACGTTATAATTTCCATCAATCTCGGTGTCAAGTTTTGCGTTCTCAATTAGGGTTTAATCAAGTGGAATCAACCCGTCCCAAAACTTGTATCGGTTGCTGTCATTATCATGGCAAATTTTATGGCTATAATCGTAACCAAAGAAGTCAATTAATTTGCGGTTTTCATCCCACAGGTTGGATCAACAGTGCACCCTGTCCTGATTGGAAAAAAATTCAATGACTTATTAATTAATAAGGGTGTGCCTTCTGCCAAATAATTTTTTCCGGCCCACTTTTGTTCACTAGAGCCGGAGCAGAGCGAGGAACTTTTGACTTTTGCATGAGTGACTTTTGACTTTCCCGTAGCCGTATATCTGTCAGGAAATTTTATGATCTCCACCTTAAAAACTAGCCTGAAATCGTCAGCGTCCCTTATGATCCAAGAGGACGTATATCTTATCAAAATACAGATACCGTCTTTTATGCTTAATGTAAAGGCGTCTTTTTGCGAAAACTTTGTTACTAACTAACTTATGGACTTTTCTAGCAACATAGCCAGTCAACTCAATGCTGGGACAATTCTCCCAGAAGGAATTGTCATCATTACCCTGATGGTGGTTCTCATCGGGGACCTTATTGGGGGACGAAACGCCAGAATGTGGCTACCCTACGGGGCCATTGCCGGCTTATTAGCCTCGTTATTAGCCCTGTACACCGCTTGGGATAGCCCTTCAACCATCGGGTTTCTGGGGGCGTTTAACGGGGATAATCTCAGTATTATCTTTCGGGGAATTATCGCCTTATCGACCATTGTCACCCTCTTGATGTCTATTCGCTACGTAGAACAGACCGGGACATCTCTAGCGGAATTCATCGCCATTATGTTAACGGCCACCTTGGGGGGAATGTTTCTTTCCGGGGCCAATGAATTAGTGATGATTTTCGTCTCCTTGGAGATGTTGAGTATCTCATCCTACCTAATGACAGGATACATGAAGCGCGATCCCCGTTCCAACGAAGCAGCCTTAAAATATCTCTTAATTGGGGCCTCCAGTTCCGCCATTTTCCTCTACGGTAGTTCCTTGTTATATGGGTTATCCGGGGGAGAAACCACCCTAGATACCATTTCAAGCCAAATTTTGGCTAGTGGCGGCAATTCCTCCTTGGGACTGGCTGTCGCTTTAGTGTTCGTCATCGCTGGGATCGCCTTTAAAATTTCGGCCGTTCCCTTCCATCAGTGGACACCAGACGTTTATGAGGGTTCCCCAACCCCTGTGGTGGCCTTTCTCTCTGTCGGGTCCAAAGCAGCCGGGTTTGCCTTAGCTATTCGTTTATTGGTGACCGCGTTTTCTTCCATTGTCGATGAATGGCATTTAATCTTCACCGCCTTAGCCATCCTCAGTATGGTGTTGGGAAATGTGGTAGCCTTAGCCCAAACCAGCATGAAGCGGATGTTAGCCTATTCTTCCATTGGTCAAGCTGGCTTTGTGATGATTGGCTTAACCGCCGGAACCGATGCAGGATACTCCAGTATGGTGTTCTATCTATTGGTGTATCTCTTCATGAACTTGGGGGCCTTTAGTGGGGTGATCCTGTTTTCCTTACGTACCGGAACCGACCAAATTAGTGAATACGCAGGACTTTATCAAAAAGATCCCCTCCTAACCTTGGGGTTAAGTCTCTGTTTACTCTCTTTGGGTGGAATTCCCCCCTTAGCCGGATTTTTTGGCAAAATTTATCTCTTCTGGGCCGGTTGGCAAGCAGAACTTTACGGACTGGTGTTATTAGCGTTAGTAACCAGTGTGGTGTCCATTTACTATTACATTCGGGTGGTGAAAATGATGGTAGTTAAAGAACCCCACGAAATGTCTGATGCAGTGAAAAACTACCCTGAAATTCGCTGGAACTTACAGGGAATGCGCCCTCTACAAGTGGGTTTAGTGTTATCGGTTATTGCTACTTCTTTAGCGGGAATTTTATCTAATCCTCTGTTTAGTTTGGCTAATGATTCTGTAACCAGTACCCCCATTTTACAATCAACTATCGTCAATAGTCGTATTTCTCAAGTAGAAATGCCGTCTGGGACAATTAACCCCTAATCTCTTGGTGAGGTGGGCAATGCCCACCCCATTTCATAAAATAGATAAACAGCAAAACAGTTATTTTTTTAAACACTTAATATGTCTGAAATTGTTAAGGCTAATCGTATCAGAAAGACGGTCATCGCCTTTGCTGCGATCGCCCTCAGTATTGCCATCTTTTTTGGCTTTCAAACCCAAACCATTTCCGTTTCCTTAGAGGCCCAAGCCAAGGAGTCAACGCCGATTGAAGCGGCCATGAACAACGGAAAACCCACCCTAACCGAATTTTACGCCGATTGGTGTACCAGTTGCCAGGCCATGGCCCCAGAATTAGCTCAATTGAAGCAAAAATATGGGGAATCCGTCAACTTTGTCATGTTGAACGTGGATAACAACAAATGGTTGCCCGAAATTCTTCGTTATCGGGTAGATGGTATCCCCCATTTTGTCTTTATTGACGACCAAGGAAAAGCGATCGCTCAAACCATCGGCGAACAACCCCCTTCAGTCATGAAAGCCAACTTGGACGCCTTAATTGCCCATCAACCCTTACCCTATGCCGCCTCTACAGGACAAACCTCTGAGTTAAAAAGTCCCAATAATCCAGTGAGTGATCCCCGCAGCCATAGTTCCCAAGCTAACCCCTAAGGCTTTCCAGAACTTCCATTAATACGGTAACAAAGTTCGGAAACCCGTACCCAGACAACTGTTGCCATAGCTCCCCTTATTTCGCTAAATTAGCACTCGGAAGGTGAGAGTGCTAATTTCTTGAAACAAGCCCTCGACCCCATTATAAACATCAGGAGGATTCGTTCATGGCAGCAGTTAGTATCAACGTCTCGACCCTTAAGCCCCTTGGCGATCGCGTTTTCGTTAAAGTTAGCCCCGCCGAAGAAAAAACCGCAGGGGGGATCTTACTGCCCGATAACGCCCAAGAAAAACCCCAAATAGGCGAAGTTGTCGCCGTTGGACCTGGAAAACGTAACGACGACGGTAGTCGTTCTGAATTAGATGTCAAAGTGGGCGATAAAGTGCTTTACTCCAAATATGCTGGCACCGATATCAAGCTGTCTGGAGACGACTACGTATTACTATCAGAAAAAGACATCCTCGCCTCCGTCGAGTAATGAAATTCGAGGCAACCCTTTATCGACTTCATTTATTTATTCATTCAGAATTGACCAAACAGAGGCATAACCTATGGCTAAATCCATTGTTTACAACGAAGATGCACGCCGCGCTTTAGAAAGAGGAATGGACATCCTCGCCGAGTCCGTAGCTGTTACCCTCGGACCCAAAGGCCGTAACGTGGTTCTAGAAAAGAAATTTGGGGCCCCGCAAATCATCAACGACGGGATCACCATTGCTAAGGAAATTGAATTAGAAGATCATATCGAAAATACTGGAGTTTCCCTGATTCGTCAAGCAGCCTCCAAAACTAACGATGTGGCCGGAGACGGAACCACCACCGCCACCGTCTTAGCCCACGCCATCGTTAAAGAGGGGTTACGCAACGTTGCTGCTGGTGCCAACCCCATTGCCCTGAAAAAAGGTATCGATAAAGCCACTGAGTTCTTAGTGGAAAAAATTGCCGCCCACGCTAATCCCATCGAAGACTCCAAAGCGATCGCCCAAGTGGGTGCTATCTCTGCGGGTAACGATGAAGAAGTGGGTCAAATGATCGCCGAAGCCATGGATAAAGTGGGCAAAGAAGGGGTCATCTCCTTAGAAGAAGGAAAATCCATGTTCACCGAACTGGAAATTACCGAAGGGATGCGCTTTGATAAAGGGTATATCTCCCCCTATTTTGTCACCGATCCCGAACGGATGGAAGCGGTATTTGAAGAACCCTGCATCCTCATCACCGACAAAAAAATTAACCTAGTTCAAGACTTAGTCCCTGTTTTAGAGCAAGTGGCCCGCCAAGGGAAGTCTTTAGTGATCATCGCTGAAGATATCGAAAAAGAAGCCTTAGCCACCTTAGTCGTCAACCGTTTACGGGGTGTGTTAAACGTGGCTGCGGTTAAAGCCCCCGGATTTGGCGATCGCCGTAAACAAATGCTCGAAGATATCGCTACCTTAACCGGTGGTACGGTGATCAGCGAAGACGCTGGCCTCAAGTTAGACAATACCAAAATAGAAATGTTAGGATCTGCCCGTCGGGTAATCCTCACCAAAGATAACACCACCATTGTTGCCGAAGGCAACGAAGAAGCGGTTAAATCCCGTTGTGACCTCATCCGTCGTCAAATCGATGATTCTGACTCCTCCTACGACAAAGAGAAGTTACAAGAGCGTTTAGCGAAGTTATCCGGTGGTGTAGCGGTTATCAAAGTAGGTGCTGCCACCGAAACCGAAATGAAAGATCGTAAACTTCGTCTAGAAGATGCCATCAACGCCACTAAAGCAGCCGTAGAAGAAGGAATTGTCCCCGGTGGTGGTACAACCCTTGCCCACCTCACTCCTACCCTAGAAGAGTGGGCTAACGGCAATCTGGCCAACGAAGAGTTAACCGGTGCGTTGATTGTTGCCCGCGCCTTAACTGCCCCCTTAAAGCGTATTGCTGAAAACGCCGGTCAAAATGGTGCAGTGGTTGCCGAACGAGTTAAAGAGAAAGACTTTAACACCGGTTACGATGCTGCCAGTGGTGAGTTTACCGATATGTTAGCCGCCGGTATCGTTGACCCCGCCAAAGTAACCCGTTCCGGTTTACAAAATGCTGCGTCTATCGCCGGTATGATCTTAACCACCGAATGTATTGTGGTTGATAAGCCTGAGAAAGAAAAAGCCCCCGCAGGTGGCGGTGGAGATTTTGACTACTAAATCTTAGGTCATCTAAACTGAGTAACTAACCCTGTCCTGATTAGGATAGGGTTTTTTATGTAGGTTGGGTAGAGGAACGAAACCCAACACATAACGTGATAAGTTGTTGATCAATTTCCTATATCGAACTCAGGTTAATGAGTAAATCAACTTCGTCTAAACTTTCCCCCATTACCTTAGCCTTGATCATATCTGTGCTAATCACCCTAAGCACATATATTTTAAGGGGTTTAGGAATTTTAGGTTTTATTCCAGGAAGCGTTATTTTACTGCTGATGACCATTTCAATTTTTTTGGGAATTTTTTATGGTATTTCTGTCACACGGCGTTTCTAAAACAAAAAGGCCAAATCCTGATAATATAGAGTTCTTTGACATTTAGATATTCATAAATGGTGAAACGATAGTACATAATGACATCAGTTTTGCCAATTACTTCTAGAGAACACCAGAAATTATGACTGGAAAAGTATTCGATGGTAATCCAACCCCAGCCGCCTTTCTCATCCTAATCCTTCCCTTGGCTGCGGTGATCGTCCTTCTTTACAAAGCTTGGATGTGGGTATTAGGATTTGTTGCTTTAATTATTGTCTGGAAATTAGTGGACAATTATCAATGGCAACAGTGGAGTGCCAAGATTAACCCCATTTTTAATCAATTAATCCAAGAAAATCAGGGTCAAGTCACCCCGATGGATTTATCCCTCAAGGCAAATTTAAGTGCAGGCAGTGCTAAACGCTTCCTCGCTAGAAAAGCTGAAGAATTTGGCGCAACGTCTCAGGAATTACCAGAACAAGGAAAAGTATATTATTTCATTACTGCCAGCACGTTAGGCAGTATCCTCGATGATAGTGAACCGATGGCAGAGGAACCAGAAGAACCGGAAACCTTTGACATTGACGAAGATGATGATGAGGACGACATTGATATCCCTCAAAGTAATCAGGTGGAACCTCAACCCCCTCAGGTTTCTGC
>JASJBX010000074.1 GCA_030066295.1 Crocosphaera sp. | reverse complement strand
TTTGAAGGAAACCGTTGCTGTAAAGTAACTATTATTTACAGTACTTGTTTGTTCATATTGACGATAATAATCGGCGAATTGTGATGGTGCATCTTTCCACTGCACTATGAGGTCTATTTTCGACAATTTTTTGCTGAGTGCCTCTGCATAGCCCACTAGAAAGCGGGAACCTTTAGTCGGTTGGGGACCGAAGGGTAAAAAGGCTTTTTTGGGATCGAGGGTGCCGAGATCATTTTCTAAGTGAAGTGAAGTAATCTTTGATACTTCAACTGAAATCTTAGCCGTTTTTAGGGTTACGCCACTAAAATTTTTATAACCGATGTGAGAATTATTGTCTCTTAATAATATCTGAACGATCGGTGTCTGAGCGGGATAAGAATAGCCATGAATTGTTGCATTATAGTCAATAATTGCTATCTCCGTTCCAGGGACTTCAAAACTGAACTCTAGTATATTTTCTGACTTTAATTTGGGAACTTCGGTATACTTACAGGGTCCGAGCCAGCTTTTTTCACCCGTGATAAATACCTCAAAAGCATCCTTGAGTAAGGTGTCATTGAGTTGTGTTGAGTCCACCTTATTCAACTGAAGAGATACAGTTACTTTGCGAGTGCCTTCTTTCATTCGCAAGACAGGAGAAGCGATGGCAAATCCCACCTCTGCTAAAGGTAACTGTTCTGCTGGGGCCAAGTTCGGATTGCCAAACCCGAACCATTTTGGTTCATTGGCTGGCAATTTTCCTCCCAAGCCATCCGACGAATTAGCAATGGGGGCATAGCGAATCGTTCCCTTGCCTTCCTGGTGGAAAAATAAGGAGCGCAAGGACTTAACTTGAGCAGCATTGATGATAGTTTCCCCTGTTGGGACATAAATTAATTCCACCTTAGTTTCATCTTTCCCGGCTGAGAATAAGTGTTTGGGGGAAATAAGAATCGGTGCTGTGTTTTTTTTGAGTTCAAGCAGCAGATGAACTTGATCAGCGATCGCTCCTTTCTTTTTTAGTTGCAGGACATCTTGATAATAAAAATCTAAATGGCGAGCCGTAATTTTATTAATAACATTTTGGGGCTGTTTATAAAGCACTAAAAAGGCTAGAAACAGAGCGAGATGGGGAGGCATATTGCCACTGTTACTTTTGAGCAGTTGTTTGATGGTCTTTCTCTCGGGAAAAAAATCGCTCCAATCACCAACCGTTGTTGCAGGATTATCCCTATAGTAGTTAACGAATTCTGCCAGTGCTTTCGTTAACTGGAGCAACTCTGCTGTTGTCCGCTTATCAATATCAGCAAAATGTCCCCTGAGTTCTTCGGGTAATCGCTCGTCTTGACTCTGGCCGAGTTGGAAAATGAGATTCTGGATAATGTCTTTTTCAGCCATGTTAGATTGCCACTTTTACAATGTCTTAGCTTATTTGGCGAGAAGCCCACACCTTGTTTTCAATCAAAAATAATTAAACGAATGTGAGTCTAGGGAACGTCACCGTCTTAACGCTCAGTGATGCTGAAAGGATAGACCAGATTGTAGCGGGAGTTGGTAGCTCGCACCTTATATTCCATCACAATCTCAATTTTGCCTTCATTTTGAGCCGTCGTATCCAAGTCTAGGGACAGCACTTCGATTCTCGATTCATAGATCAAGATGGCGATTTTTATGTTATCGATCAGGGCTGTTTTGATGGTGGTACTCATCGGCTCAAAGAGCATTGCTTTGAGATCGAGTCCAAATTTTGGATTGAAAAAACGCTCGCCGATGGCCGTTCCAAAGAGGATTTTTAGGCTAGATTGGATATCTTCTTCATCGGCTGTCATCAGCACCTCACCTTTTTTTTCATTTTCCAGTAGGAATTCGGGAGGAAAACTCCAGCCAGTTCCGAGAAAAGAGGTATAGATTGGGTCTGTCATAACGGTTGATTCCCTTCAGTTGATGATGACAGTGGGTTCCCCCACAGCTGCCATTGCGCCACACAGGCAGGCATCAGAGGTCCGTAGGGCGGGCCGGCCGGCAATTAATACCGTGGTGCTACCCAGGGGAAAAACGCTGGCGGTCGGTTGATGAGTGTTAGGGGGCAAGGAACAAACATGGGTATCCCCGACTACGGCCGCCGGTAGGCCACCAATTAAGACATTGCTGACCCCTGGACCGACAATGGTTCCACCGTGATTGCTGGTATCGCCGACTCTAGCTGCTGCTGGCATAGGATTAATGGAATAGATTGATTTAGTTGATCTGCACTAAACCGCCTTGGATTTTGGTGGTGGCGGCACAGGACAATTCTGCCCCTGATGTTCCCTCTAATTTCAGTTCGGTTCCTCCTGTAACCGTTAATGATGTTCCTGATTCAATGGTTAATTCTGTCCCCGCTTTTAGAGCGATCGCCTTACTGCTTTCGATGTTGATGCCGTCTTGGTTCATGGTAATTTTGTTGCCGTTTTGGTCTTCAATGTTGATGGCTTTGTCCTCTTCGCTCAAGACCAACTTATTACCGGCTGGGGTAGCCAACTCTATGACTTTCTTCTCATCCTGGAAGTAAAGTTTCATTTTTGAGCGACTTTGATACATTTTTTCGTGATTGTCATCTGAGCCTGATAGGGGGGCGGCTTTGGCGCTGCTGTGGAGCATTCCCAGAATTACTGGCTGTCGGGGATCGTCATTGAAAAAGCCCAACACCACTTCATCTCCAACTTCGGGGCGGAAAAAGAAGCCTCGCTCATTTCCTGCATCGATGGCTGCCACCCGGGCCCAGGCCCCATCCTCGCCATCGTCCACTAAGGGCATCTTCACCCGCACCCGGTGTTCCCCATCCGGGTCTTCATTGCTGACCACCACACCAATCTGCAAGCCATTGACCCCTGGTAGCAGGGCTGCTGCGGGGGGTGGGGAAATCTTCTGTTCTTCTGCCAACCATCGGGCAACGTTGCCAAACTGGATGTGGGTTTTCCATCCTTGCACGAGGTCAAAGTCGTGGCGAACCCCGGTGACGAATACGTTGCCGTTATAGCGATCGCCCACTCCACTCAAGGTGACGAGGTCCCCTGGATTGACCGTGGCCATGCCTTCGCATTTGACCCGACCACTTACCCGGCTCATTTGGGATTTCAGCCATTGGGCATCTGCCCAGGCCTGGGCTTCGTCTTCACTGACAGCGATATGTTGCAGCCGATAGTAATCTAAGGCTGCCACTGCTGCGAGATCGTCACTGCTCAAGTTCCCTGGTGCGTTGAGGTTGGGCGCGGCGGCTTCCTTCTCCAAGAGGCTTTGTTGAGCGGCATCCCAGGTCAGGCTTTTAACAGCACTATATTGTCGGCGGGCATCGATTTCTGCATCCAATTCCAAAACCGTCGCTCCGAATTGAAGGGTACAGACCGACTCGCCACTAAAGACGGGTGCTTTGACCTTGACCTGCTCCTCATTGGTAAAGACTAGCTTCCCATTGGCCTCTGCCCGCGCCAGCAAAAAATCCCAGTCAGTGCTGTCGTATTGCACCTGCTGTTTGTGGGTAACAGAGGTCGGTTCCACATCTGCTGTAACCCCTGCGTTTTCTAGCAACTCACTGATAATGTCGCTGTCGGTTTGCTCAAAAAAGTAGGCATTATTACGCCCGATGGTCAGTTTGACGGTGGCATGGCGGCATTCGATGAGCAGTTGAGGGGCGGTGTGGTCACGAATTTTCAGGCTTTGCTGAATGATAATTCCTTGGAACAAAGAAATGGGATCGTCCCCAGTGCCGGCCAAGATTTCCACCCCTTGCCCTGGAATCAAGAGATCGGTATTACTCAAGGGAAAATCACTAGCAGCCGCGGCCCCATCTAAATACACCAAGCGGGCCGCAGCGATTTTATTCACTGTTTTGATAACAGATACGCTCAACAACTGATGCTCGCGCCCGATGGCTTGGCCATTGACTTTGATGGTGAATTCACGATGTTCGGCGGGAATAGGGAGGGTTCTGGTTTCTGGCATCGTTACTTCTCCAGGGGGGGAAAGAAAATTCTCTGGCCAGGGGTGAGGTGGCCGAAGTTGTCAATTTGGTTGGCACGGGCGACTGCGAGATAGTAGTCCGGATCGCCGTAAATCTCATAACACAAACTGGGTAAGGTATCTCCTGCTTTGACGAGACGGACGTGGGTGAGATCGGGGGAGCTATCTTGAGCGATCGCCTGACGGGTTTTATCATCAGAATTATCGGTAAAACTAGCAGTAATTACTGCCCGTAGGGGAATGCCATTGGGTTTGAAGAGTTTATAGGCAATGGAGGCACTTTTTAAAACACAACGCTTGACTTGTAATGTCCCCCACATCACCTTAAGATAACTTGTTCGGTGAATTTTGCCGTTATAACCTGTGACTGTTTGAAATTCTGCTATTTTTTTTTGAACGTCAATTAATTTGCCATTGGCCCCTGTTCCGTCCAGGAAGAAGCTAAGAGAAAGATCCCCGGGTTTCGCCTTCTTAAAAGACATCCTACTGTTGGTTGTACCAACACCCTGATTACTGTCATATTCAATCTCATAGGATAGGGTAATTTCGCTGGGGTTTACATAGGCCTCGAATTCCCCAGATGGTTTTTGATCCGAATAATCGGCCTTTTCATAGGACAGAATCTTTAGTTTCTCTAGTGTTCCCTCTTTATTCATAACTCACCGAAATGTCGCAAGGAGGCCCCGAACAAGGTACGAGGTTCATGGGGGGAGTTGGCAGCAACAAACAAACGTGCTTTGCACACGATATTATGCTACGATCATCTCCGTGAGTTTTTAAGATTGATGAAACAAGTCTTAACCTTAGCTAACCGCCCACCAACCCAAAAATCCGTAAGCGAGAGTTAGCCACGTCCACGCCAGTCCCTAGGATAATCACCAAAATTGGCGGGGGATGAGTGGCGACCAATAAAATAAACTGCGTAGCAACGATTTTAAACTGGGATCTCCAGAAAGGCACCTGAATCTAAATTTCTCTAGACACCATGACCAAAAGTCCCATCAAACCCTTCTATTTCGACGTTACAGAAGAAGAAATCGATTTTTTCGCCGAAGCGTCCAAAACAATCCTTAAGTCTGGTCGGCTCATTTTGGGGGAGAATACGGCGGAATTTGAAAAGGCGTTCGCTGAGTACGTTGGCACAAAACACGCGATCGCCGTTAATACGGGTTCTTCGGGTTTAGAAATTATCTTACGTCTGAAAAAGGCAACAGGGACAACGGTTTTAGTCCCTACCAACACCAATTTTGCCACCGTTGCTGCCGTGTTGCGAGTGGGGGGAGAGGTACAGTATTTGGATATGGATGAGAATACTTTTGCCCCCTCTTGGCAAATGGTTAAAGATGCGGTAGAAAAGGGAGCAACCCCTGCTATTTCAGGGGTGTTATGGGTGCATATCGGCGGGGTGATTTCCCCCGAGTTTCCTCAAATTGTGGAATATTGTCATCAGAATGGCTTATTTGTCCTAGAAGATACAGCACACGCCCACGGAAGTCAAATTAATGGGGTACAAGCAGGAAATTTAGGGGATGGTGCAGCGTTTTCCTTTTTCCCCACCAAGATTATGACCACCTTTGAAGGGGGGATGATCACCCTTAACGATGATGAAGAGGATTATATCGCGCGATCGCTGAGAAATCAAGGAAAGCGAGGAATGGACTTTGGGGGGTTACATACGGACTTTGGCAATAGTACCCGTATGACAGAAATTCATGCAGTTCTAGGACGCATTCAACTGGCTAAGTTACCTCAGATGATAGCACGTCGCCAACGGTGTTATGAGTTAATCACAGCCCCCTTGCGCGAAGCAGGGATTAAGTTTGTGTCCACCGATCACATGGATAGTGCCTCCCAGTATAAGTTAATGGTACTACTACCAGAAGGAAAAACAGCCAAGGGGGTAAAAGCAGCATTAGCAGAAGAGGATATCTTTTTGGGGGGAACGGTGTATGAAATACCTTGTCATCTGCAACCGGTTTTTGAAGGGGTTTGTAAGGGACAAAGTTTTCCCAATGCTGAATATTGGTGTCCCCGTCATATTTGTCCCCCGTTGACTTCGGGGATGACGGATGAAGAGGCAAAAATAGTGGGAGATGCTTTAGTTAGACATTTAAGCTAAGGAAATCAACCTTATGCTACCCTTAAATAGTATCGAATTTTATGGATAATTTTCGGTTAAAACTTTCTACTTTTAGAGGTCGAAATTGGGTTTAAGACCCCCGCTAGAACTTTATTTTAGCGGTTTTCAATTAGTGACGAGTCTCAACTCCCACTGTATTGATACTTCTGACTTCTGACTTCTGACTTCTGACTTCTTGAAGGTTGACTATGGTTTTCTCGTCGTTAATTCGCACCCTACAAAAATCCCCCTTAACGAAGGAATTGTTAGATAAACTTAAGGGAAATAATGAATTAGGATTAAAAGGAATTAATCGACTACCCAAAGGGTTAATTTCTTCGACTTTAGCCCAAGCCAACCAGCAAAGTCTATTGGTCATTTGTGCGACGTTAGAAGAAGCGGGACGATGGACCGCGCAACTAGAAATTATGGGGTGGAAAACAGTCAATTTCTACCCAACCACCGAAGCGTCTCCCTATGAACCGGTTAACCCCGAGTCGGAAATGATTTGGGGACAAATGCAGGTATTATCTAACTTGAATTTTTCTCAATCTGGGGACAATCATTATGCAATTGTAACCACAGAAAAAGCCTTACAACCCCATTTACCCCCTCCAGATATTTTTCATGATTACTGCTTAAATTTACAAGCAGGAATGACAGAAAAATCGAAAAAGTTTGATGAAGCTTTGGCTAAATTAGGTTATGAAAGAGTCAATTTAGTAGAAGTTGAAGGTCAATGGAGTCGTCGCGGTGATATTGTTGATATTTTTCCCGTTTCTTCAGAGGTTCCTGTTAGATTAGAATGGTTTGGCGATGAATTAGAAAAAATCAGAGAATTTGATCCCGCTACTCAGCGATCGCTGGATAAAATCGAGCAAATATTATTAACCCCTATTAGCTTTAATACAATTATTGCCAGCATTATTAAAGAAAATAATAAGAACTTAGATAATTATTTATCAGCAGAGGAAAAAGAAGGATTAGATAATTATAATTATCCTCCAGGAATGCAGCGATTTTTAGGTATGGCTTTTGATGAACCTTCCTGCATTTTAGACTATCTATCCCCTGATACTCTCTGTGTTTTTGATGAAATCGAACAATGTGAGTCCCATAGCGATCGCTGGTTAGACTATATAGAAGAACAGTGGCAAGATAGGAAAAACCCGTTACCAAAAATTCATCGCAGTTTTCAAGATTCCTTTAAATTAACCGAAATATTTCCTAAATTATATCTATCTGAACTATCAGAAGTTAACAATAAAAATGCGTTAGATTTATCCAGTCGCCCCCTTCCTACCACGCCTCATCAATTTGCTAAGTTAGCAGAAATTTTAAGAGGAAAACGGGAAATTTATAGCGGTATCACCCTCAATAAATACACCACTTGGTTGATTTCGGCACAACCGTCTCGTACCGTTTCCTTACTACAAGAACACGATTGTCCGGCACAATTTATTCCCAACCCTCGTGACTATCCAGCTATTGATAAATCCCATATACAAGGAACAGCAATTGCTTTAAAATATTCAGGGTTAGCTGAATTAGAAGGCTTTATTTTACCCACATTTCGTATTGTTGTGGTTACCGATAAAGAATTCTTTGGACAGCACGTTTTAGCCACATCAGGGTATATTAGAAAGCGTCGTCGTGCTACTTCTAAGAAAGTTGATTTACAACAACTCCATCCTGGGGATTATGTGGTTCATAAAAATCATGGAATTGGTAAATTTTTAAAGTTAGAAAGTTTAGCTACTCGTGAATATTTAGTTGTACAATATGCTGATGGTATTTTAAGAATTCCCGCCGATTCTTTTGATAGCTTATCCCGTTATCGTCAAACCGGTTCAACCCCTCCCCAACTTCATAAAATGACGGGTAAAACCTGGCAAAAGTCGAAACAAAAAGTCCGTAAAAATATTAAAAAATTAGCCGTTGATTTGATCAATTTATATGCAAAACGAGCAAAAAATACAGGATTTACTTACCCCCTGGATACCCCTTGGCAACAGGAACTAGAAGACTCTTTCCCCTACCAACCCACCCCCGACCAACTAAAAGCAATCCAAGAGGTTAAAATAGATTTAGAAAGCGATCGCCCCATGGATCGTTTAGTCTGTGGTGACGTGGGTTTTGGTAAGACAGAAGTAGCAGTAAGGGCGATTTTTAAAGCGGTTACCAGTGGTCATAAACAAGTGGCATTTTTAGCCCCAACGACTATCTTAACCCAACAACATTATCATACCCTAAAAGAACGATTTGCCCCCTATCCCATCAATGTTGGACTATTAAATAGATTTCGCACTAACTCAGAGAAAAAAGAGATTATCCAACGGTTAGCCACAGGAGAATTAGATATTGTAGTCGGGACTCAACAACTATTAGGAAAAAGTGTAAAATTCAGAGATTTAGGCTTATTAGTGGTGGACGAGGAACAGCGATTTGGAGTTAACCAAAAAGAGAAAATCAAAGAATTAAAAACCCATGTGGATGTCCTTACTTTAACCGCCACACCCATTCCCAGAACCTTGTATATGTCCCTATCAGGAATACGGGAAATGAGCTTAATTACAACGCCTCCGCCCTCTCGTCGTCCCATTAAAACCCATTTATCTCGCTATAATTCTGATGTAGTTAGAACCGCTATTCGTAATGAATTAGATCGGGGGGGACAAGTCTTTTATGTGGTTCCTAGAGTAGAAGGAATTGAAGAACTTGCAACCGAATTAAAGAAAATGGTTCCCAGTGCTAAAATTGCTATTGGTCATGGTCAAATGGATGTGAATGACTTAGAAATGACCATGTTAAGCTTTAATAATGGGGAGGCAGATATTCTCGTTTGTACCACCATTGTTGAATCTGGATTAGATATTCCTCGGGTTAATACCATTATTGTCGAAGACGCTCAAAAATTTGGGTTATCCCAACTGTATCAACTGAGAGGAAGGGTCGGACGATCCGGTATTCAAGCCCACGCTTGGTTATTGTATCCCAGTAAAGCCCAACTAACAGAAACAGCCAGGCAAAGATTAAGGGCCTTACAAGAATTTAGTCAGTTAGGATCGGGTTATCAATTAGCGACCCGTGACATGGAAATTCGAGGGGTTGGTAACTTATTAGGGGCCGAACAATCGGGACAAATGGAATCCATTGGCTTTGAATTATACATGGAAATGCTACAAGAAGCGATTAAAGAAATTCAAGGTCAAGAAATTCCGAAAGTCGAAGATACTCAAGTTGATTTACAATTAACCGCCTTTATTCCCACGGATTATATCCCCGATATGGAGCAAAAAATGTCCGCTTATCGGGCGATCGCTGTAGCAAATTCCAGAAAAGAATTAAGCCAAATTGCAGCAGAATGGAATGATCGCTATGGAAAATTACCCATTCCCGTACAACAATTATTAAAAGTCATTGAACTGAAACAATTAGCTAAATCTTTAGGATTTTCTCGTATTAAACCCGAAGGAAAACAACATATTGTCTTAGAAACCCCCATGGAAGAACCCGCTTGGAAACTATTACAAGAAAATTTACCCCAACATTTACAATCGCGGTTTGTTTATACTCCCAAAAAAGTTACGGTTAGAGGGTTAGGAGTCATGAAACCACAAAAGCAACTGGACAGTTTATTAGAATGGTTAGGAAAAATGGAAGATGCTATTGCTGAAACCTTGATCAATGATTAATCATCTATATCATCAAATAACAATTCTTCTAAAATACGTTGCATTTGTTCATCTTCAGGAGAAACTAACTCCACTTTTCCTAATAAGTTATATTTAGCTAAAAAAAGTAAGGGAGATAAAGGAGTATAAATCGAGTATTTTTGTTGATGATGATAAAAATCTTTTAAAAATTGTAATTCTTCTGAATCTAAAGCTGGCCCATCGTTTTCTAATTCTAAGGTCAAAATCCCGTCATCCTCGATGGGGGGTAATTCTCCTGTGACGGTTAAGGTAAACGCTGTTAATTTTAAGGTCAAATCTAACTCAGCTAAAACCGCTTTAGCATCGGCAAAAACTTCCTCAATTTCTGCTTGATCTTCTAATAAAATTCCATTACTTATTGCTTCAATATCATCCCCTCCTTCCTCCTCATTATCCCAAGATAAAATCACCACAGGAATATCCACAGGCATTAATAATAAATAAGTCCCGTCAGTGCCTTCTATAGCGTTTTCTATGTAACAATCGAGGGTTCGACCGGTTTCATCAGTTAGGGTCACACGATCGATCTCGTCGAAATCCCTTTCTTGATTGTATTCAAAAGAGGACATGGTTTTAAATTAAGACTGCGATTGCATTAGAATATCATAAATTGTCATCAGAAATTGACCGATCTAATTGAGGTTACCAGTCTAGCCATTTATTGGTCTGTAAATATTCAAAACTCGCTACATCTGTGAGATTGTACTGTAAAGGGGTCAGAGTGATATAATTCTGCCGAATGGCTTGAACATCCGTAGGAATATGGTCAGGAAGATGGATATGATTGGGTTGTTCAACTTCTGTGACCAGTTCCCCTGCTAACCAGTAATAACTTTTTCCTCTGGGATCGAGGCGTTTTTCAAAGTTTTCGATATATCGACGCAACCCTTGACGGGTTAAAACGACTCCGGCGATCGCATCGGCGGCCACAGGGGGAATGTTGACGTTAAGAAGGGTTTGATCGGGAAGGGGATGTTCCTGTAATTGTTGAATCAAGCGACCGGCAAAATCAGCCCCGGGTTGGAATTGACGAGAGGAAAAACTGGCTAAGCTTAGGGCAATACTGGGAATGCCTTCAATGATCCCCTCCATCGCTGCTGAAACGGTTCCTGAATAGAGGACATCGGTACCGAGATTTGACCCTTGATTAATGCCTGAAACGATAAAATCCGGTCGGCTGTCCACCAAGGTACTCAGGGCTAATTTAACACAGTCTGACGGGGTTCCTGAACAAGACCAAGCGGTAATATTGGGGTTAAAAAAGTCTTCGACAATCTCGGCCCGAATAGGACGATGAAGGGTTAGGCCGTGACCGGTGGCAGACCGTTCGCGATCGGGACAGACGACAGTAATGTTATAGCCGACTTGAGCTAGGGTATTAGCTAGGGTGCGAACGCCAAGGGCAAATATACCATCATCATTACTGATTAAAAGGTTGATGTTAGAAGGGTTAGACATTTGAATCCATTTTTGAACACTCCGCCAACGCTCATCAAAGATTATAGTTGGGGATTCTTTTTGCACCGAGTAAAGGTGTTACCGAGAAAGGTGGTGTCCGCACCGGACTGCAAGACTTTGGCTCGCCAATCCCTCAGTAAAAGCAATCTTATCGATGTAGATGATTACTTATAGGCAGAAGGTCGTGTCTCTGAATGAAATTCTTTACCGTACCTAGTAATTATGCCCTCCCTAGAATCGTAACACAAGTTGTGCTTTTTGCCGGGCCCCATCTAAATCAGAGATTGAATATGGGGACTGCGAAAAAATTTCTGTTCAAAGTACAAGTTGAATTTTATCAGCATTTTCTAGGAGAATTTGAGGGTTAGCTTGTTGGGGAGAAATCATATTAATATTTCCTTGTGCTTCAATAATAATGCTAGGATTGATTAAAAAGTTACGACCTGATTCAACCGTGTCTAAGTTATTGTTCCAAATAGTTGCTAATTTTTCTCTAATTTTTGTAAACTCCTTTGCATCTTCAAAATTAACTAACGTATAGTAACGAGATAATCCTTGAGTCACAACTTCTATGGCATAAACATCAAACCTAATTTGAGGACTTTGGGGGAACTTAACTAATTTTCCTGTTAATGTTTTTTCTATTCCGTGTTGTTGCACTAATTGATCTACCATTTCAATAGGCATTTTAGCGTTTAAATTTAAGTTTAAGTGGGTTGGTTTTCTCGGCCAAGATTGTATTTTATAACTAACATCAATCAAGTCTCCCCTGTATAAATCTTGGGTTAATTCTGGATTTTTAACAAAAATTGGTAGAACCTTATCCTTATATTCTACCACTAATATTTTACCTTCATTATTAATAGCATGAACTTTAAACATTGCATGATTTTTATAGTTTAATTCTGCTGGTATTTGGGCTTGATGTTGATAATTTTCATAGTCGGCTAACCCATCCCAGGATTCCATAACCAGAGCAGACTTGACCACAATATGAGGTTGAGGACTAGGATTTTGAACTAATTTGCCCTTTAAACAAACCTGATCATGTCGCCCAACTTCTGTTAAGATTTCTTGAGTTTTCTGATTACCAGGAATCACAGAAAAAAGTTGAGACTTAAAAAAATTATCAGGATCACGAACCGATAAAACAAACATATTTTCCTCAGGAACCGCCCCATGAATTTCTCCTAATAACCCTGTCTGTTCTAATTCATCACTTAAATTTGATAAATTAACTCCTTGATAAGCTTCCTCATGATAGACACAAGTTGGATCTGCCGATGAACCCGAAGAAAAAAAGGTAATCATCGACGCTGTAACAGCAAGAAATAATAACAAAAAGAGAGCTTTATATTGTTTCAGCATCTTAGTTTTTTAGAGTTAATTATTTTGACAAGAGAATTGTTCTGGTAGGTAAAACATGACCGAGGGAGTCACTTGGGGAGTTAAGAAAAAATCAAAGCATTGATATCCGTTAACCTAAAGAAAGCATAAAAAATACTGAGAAGTGGTAAATGAGGGACTAAAACCAAAGAATAAGTCATTTAGTATACTAAGACAGAACTTATGAAAATTGCTCACAATGTATCAGAATTAATTGGTCGCACACCCCTAGTCCAATTAAATCGTATTCCTCAAGCAGAAGGTTGTAAAGCCCAAATTGTGGTCAAATTAGAAGGCATGAACCCCGCCGCATCCGTCAAAGATCGTATTGGGGTGAATATGATTAATGCAGCCGAAAGAGAAGGGTTAATCATTCCAGGGAAAACCTTGCTAGTGGAACCCACATCCGGCAACACAGGTATTGCCTTAGCCATGGTAGCAGCAGCCAAAGGGTATAAGTTAATTTTAACCATGCCCGAAACCATGAGCCAAGAACGTCGGGCCATGTTAAAAGCGTATGGCGCACAATTAGAACTAACCCCAGGTAGCGAAGGGATGAGTGGTTGTATTCGCCGGGCCCAGGAATTAGTGGAAACCCTGCCCAATGCCTATATGTTGCAACAATTTAATAACCCCGCCAACCCCGAAATTCACCGCTTAACCACCGCCGAAGAAATTTGGGAAGATACCAATGGACGGGTGGATATTTTAATTGCCGGCGTGGGAACCGGGGGAACCATCACCGGTGTCGCAGAAGTGATTAAACAACGAAAAGCCAGTTTTCAGGCGATCGCCGTTGAACCCACCAACAGCCCCGTTTTATCAGGAGGAAGCCCTGGGGGACACAAAATACAAGGCATTGGGGCCGGTTTTGTTCCCCAGGTGTTGAAAGTAGAATTAATTGATGAAGTGGTTACCGTCACCGATGAAGAAGCCATGAGTTACGGACGACGGTTGGCTAAAGAAGAAGGGTTACTGTCCGGTATTTCCACCGGCGCTGCCTTATGTGCGGCCATTAAAGTTGGCAAACGGCCCGAAAATATCGGTAAACTAATCGTAATGGTTCAACCCAGTTTTGGAGAACGTTACTTAAGTACCCCCCTTTTCCAAAATGTCGAACCGCCCCAACTAGCCATGATGAATTAAGCCAAGGGTTGGTTGCTGTCCTCTCTTCTTCCAGACTGTCATGACACCTACGAATCATTATCACATCCTCGAAGTGAGTCAGAGTGCAACTCAAGCGGAAATTAAACAAGCGTATCGTCGTTTGGCGAAACGGTTTCATCCTGACAGTCGCCAGAAAACGGCTAATCATGACCAGATTATCCGCATTAATGCAGCTTACGAAGTGTTAGGTGATCCTCAACGACGACACAGCTATGATCAGCAGTTGATTCCTAATTATCCTTCGGCCCGACGGCAACAGAGGACAGCCCAAGCCCAATCTTACTACTATAGTCGTCGTGCGGCTGAGGAAGTCTCGGTCGGCTTAATTGATCAATGGTTAAACACAGTTTATCGTCCCATTGAGCGATTAATTTCCCATATTTTAAACCGTTTAAACGAGCAAATTGACGCTTTAGCGGCTGACCCGTTTGATGATGAATTAATGGCAGTTTTTCAAGATTATGTGCGTTGTTGTCGTCATGATTTACAACAGGCAAAACGGATATTTTCTTCTCAACCTAATCCTCCCAAATTAGCTAAAATCGCAGCCATTGTTTACTATTGTTTGAATCATGTTGCCGATGGGATTGAGGAGTTAGAATGGTTTTGTTGTAATTATGACGATTCCCATTTACATACGGGTCAAGAATTATTTAGAATTTCCCAGGGATTATTAAGAGAAGCCCATAGTAATGCGGAGTTAATGGTTAATCGAAAATTTTGGGTCTGAAACCCCGTCCTAAAGAAAGCGGAGGGGGAGAATTTAACCAGATGTCGGTCAGAATTCCCTAACGTTCTATAACTTAGGGATGAATGACCGACCAATAAAT